>CADBNP010000133.1 GCA_902796095.1 uncultured Aeromonadales bacterium
GCCTTGGTGGCGGAATTGGTAGACGCAGCGGATTCAAAATCCGCCGGCCTTAAAACCGTGTCGGTTCGAGTCCGACCCGAGGCACCACTTATCATCCCGTAGGTTGAATGTTATCCTGAGTAAGTACAAGACTGGTTCTGCTGAATCAGTTTTTACGAACCGTATGACGGATATGTTCAATGAGTTTCCGGTGAGATCCTGCAATTTCGTTTTTCTTACAAATCTCAGGTTTTGAACAGGTGTTTGATACCTGTTATGACTTGCTAACTGGGATCGGCCTTGGCATAACAGCACCGCCTCTGGTATTGAGGAGCATAATTGTTTTGGTTTCAACCAGTCAGTCGGAAGTTAAGTGTTGCCTAACCTGGAATTTCTTTATTGCTTCAGACATTTCTGGTGTAAACGTAATTTTCCTGCCGTATGCCAATTCCCCGACTGAGAGTTCGGTTCATATATGTGAAGTCTGTAGGATTAGAATTTTCCTCAAGTCTGGAACTTCCTGACGGAAGTGTTCTCCACACAGTATGACAGCTTTTCAGTTCAACAAGTCATAAAGTCAGGTGTTATTTACCTCATAGTATGTGTTGCCGATGATATCAGTAGACGTATCTTTACCGGCAGATGTATTACTCCGTAAAACTGAACTTTTTCACAGCGATGCCATTTGATGTAGAAATTTTTTTCTGGTCCCGAACTGCAGGAAAAACCGGTACGTATACTTTTTTAGTGAAGAAATATGTAACCGTTGAAACGCCTTAAAACTTTCTCAGTCACTGTTACAGTCATTTTCACATCGGTAAACACAAACACAGAGCATGCATGAAATATGTGCTGATTACGAGTACGGATATTAGCAGTATCCTCACTGGCAAAACAGCACTTCACGTCAGATATTTCCTGTGAAACTGCGTAAACCTACTTGATTTTCGGTGTCAGAACCGTAGGCTTTGAGTTTTCCTGCATATCCGGATAATCAGTATTGTAGTTCAACCCTCTTGATTCTTTTCTTTCCAGTGCAGATTTGACAACCAAATCGGCAATCTGAAGCAGATTGCGAAGTTCCAGAAGGTTGTTTGTTATTCTGAAATTTCTGTAGTACTCTCGTACTTCTTTTTTCAGCAGATCAATACGGTGCTGAGCTCTTTGCAGACGCTTGTTGGTCCTTACTATACCTACAAAATCCCACATAACCATTCTGAGTTCGTGCCAGTTGTGCTGAATAATAACTTCTTCGTCTGAATCAGTAACCTGGCTGTCATCCCAGTACGGGAATTTGACTGTGGCCGGTGCTGATTTGATCTTCCCAAGGATATCCCTGGCTGCTGAAGCACCGTATACCAGACATTCGAGAATCGAGTTTGAAGCCATACGGTTTGCTCCGTGCAGACCTGTATATGATACTTCACCTATGGCGTACAGATTTGATATGTCTGTGAGAGCTCTTTCATCTACCATTACTCCGCCGCAGGTGTAGTGTGCGGCCGGAACAACCGGTATAGGCTGCTTTGTTATGTCGATTCCAACCTTGAGACATCTTTCGTAAATCGTGGGGAAATGTTTTTTTACAAATTCCGGATCTTTGTAGCTGATGTCAAGATACATGCAATCAACACCAAGACGTTTCATTTCATGATCAATGGCTCTTGCCACAACATCACGTGGAGCAAGCTCCTCCCGTTTGTCATAGTCCGGCATGAATCTAGTTCCATCAGGTCTCTTAAGAAGAGCTCCCTCTCCTCTTAAAGCTTCAGAAAGCAGAAAGTTGCGATCATTTGCATTGTAGAGCGTGGTTGGATGGAACTGGTTGAATTCCATATTGGCGACACGGCAGCCTGCCCGCCATGCCATTGCAATGCCGTCGCCTGAACTTACCTCTGTGTTTGTGGTGTACTGATATACCTTTGATGCACCTCCGGTACACAGGGCCGTGAATTTAGCATAGATGTTTTCAACACTGCCTGTTGCGCAGTTCAGCACATAAACGCCAAGTACTCTGTTGCCAGGCAGCCCCAGTTTTCTTGTGGTAACAAGATCAATTACGTTGAATTTTTCAAGAACAGTGATCTGCGGGTGATGGATAGCCTGGTTGATAAGAGTGTCCTGAACTGCCTTTCCCGTGGCATCAGCAGCATGGAAAATTCTGCGATGACTGTGTCCGCCCTCGCGGGTAAGGTGATAGTCGGTGTTGGAATCATCCATTTTATCAAAGTCCACACCTTCTCTGATTAGCCATTCAATACTGTCCTTGGCATTCTTGACAGTGAATTCAACAGCACTTTTTTCGCAGAGACCGGCACCGGCTATCAGAGTGTCATTGATATGTGACTCTATGCTGTCATTGTCAGCATACACATTACACACGGCTGCTATGCCTCCCTGAGCCTTTGATGTGGAGCCCTCAGCTATGGGTCCTTTACTGATTACAATCAGTTTTATACTTGGATCTGAATCTGCAAGTTTCAACGCAAGTGTAAGACCGGCAGCTCCGCTGCCTATAATCAAAACATCACAACTTCTTTCTGTATGCTCGCTCATTTTTTTTCTCTGTTCTCTCGCTGTTTGAATTATGGATAATTTTATCACTTTGAGTTGCCTCATAGTATTGAGGATTGCAAGTGATTACAAAATAGATGATTAGACTGATTATCTTTCCGGACAGAGGTTAGTTTTGTCCAGAATTAAAACTGTTTCTGCGGATTATTGTGAAACCTTTCCTTTCTCAATACGGTTTTTCTGTCATCTAAGTTCCGGCTCTGTTCTTATTTTTTACCACTGTAACTGACTGTTGCTATTTTTATGTCTGCAGTATAATCCTCTGTTCATTTCTCCTGTGTTATCGGCTTCTCGACATTTCTTCCGGTCTGTATGTCATTTTTTTTTCATGTCAGGAGATTCATCTTCAGATTTGGAATCTTCTGTTGCCGAAGATTCTTTTCTGTCTTTGTCACGTTCTGAGGTTATTTCGTTTATCTTATCATTTTCTTCCATTTCAAGCAGGAGAGTAGGGTACAGCCGATATGCCAGATCCCTTACTTCCCTCTTTTCTTCTTCGGTAAAGTGATCTTCGAGATTTATCAGATGCTCAAAGAAAATTTTTTTTGGACGGTACGGGATTATTTCGTTCATCATAATCTGTCTGTATGATGCAAGCCACTGGGCTACAGGAAGCACTGTCAATCCCTGGTACACACACCGCATCTCATGTTCTCTGAGCCTTGATGCCACTATAAATGGGTTCACAACACGGTTCTGCAGATTGTCGCAGATGTTTTCCTTTTCGATTTTGGAAATCTGATTGAGAGAAATAATTCCCGTTATAAAGAACAGAAGACTTACGGATGTGATTATCGCTATCGGAACCCTTCTGATGTAGAGCTGCTTCCAGGTAACATTCTTTTTACTTATCGGATTCTGGCATGATACATACCATATGGTGTAGCACATCGCAAAAAACACAGGAATTGAGAAAACACTGATGCTTGTTGTAACTGTTGCAAGTATGAAAGGAAGCAGTATGCTGAGATTGCTTAACCGTCTGCTGAGACTGTTGATCTTGTTGAGGCTCGTTTTTATCAGGGCGTACCATGCCATCAGCATTGGAATTACCGCAGTGATCCCACCGATTGCCATGAGGTGAAGAATGGTGCTGTAGGCTCTTTCCGTGTAGTAGTTCGGATTTACCTCCAGATTGGCCATGGCGAATGTGCCCAGTCCATGACCCAGCAGAATATTGTTCCAGGCAGTTTTGATATGTGCCATTGTATCTGATGCGTACTTGCTGATTTCTGATACAGGATCGAAATTATCAAAAAATCCGAGACAGTAGGACATCCATGTACATATTGTGGTTATTGCAATAATGGTAAGTCCCGTTTTGAGATTCTCCTTCAGAAGAAGTCCAAGCAGAATCATAACTGACGGGACTGTGATGAAGATAACCTTTATGTTTATGTGGTGAAGAAAATAAAGGTACAGAATGATCAGAGTGAAAAGGTTGCCGATGATATCAAAAGCGGAAAAACGTGAACGCAAAAGCAGGTACATGCATATTGTTATACTTATGCTGGCAAGTATGCCATCTGCCGGAGGTGTATCTATGTTGTACTGTATGACGAATGATGCATCATGAATTATTGCATTGATGGTGTTTCCGGCAACAATTATCCAGAGCAGCAGATTTCGTTTCTGAATGCTGTATCTTATCTGATGAAGAGAGAATAAAACAACGGCAGTTATAAGAAAAGGGAGTACCAGAGGTATACAGAAGCCTATCTCGCTTATGTGGAGCAGCAGCGGTAAGGAAAGCAGGGCTGTTGCGATGCTCATATTTCTTATCACTTCAGCTTTGTGGAGAACGAGATTCCTGTTCAAATACCACAGACAGTTTGCCACAACAAGACATATTGTGATGATGCCGTAAAGGTTAACCGAGGATCCGAGGATTGATTCATCAAGGAATACAGCAAAATGCGTCAGTGGAAAGACGATAATCCAGAAGATGAAGCAAAGGTATATGTTTATACGGGGAAATATTTTGTTGGAAAACACCATGGTAGAATCTCTGTTCATAACCTGTAGGAATTTTACCACTTTTAACCGGTCTTTAAAAAAGAGAAACAGAGCGGAAAACCGTCTCAGCAGTATCTGTCAGAAATGATCTGTGTGTAAACAGAGCAGTATACGTGCAACGCTTTGAAAATGGATAAAGCTTTTTTGTTTTAAGTACTCTTCAATCTGTCAGAAGTGGTTAATTTTTGGGAAATCGGGCTGATTATGATAAAATGATCACAATAATAAAGTAGATAATAGGGGATTATCGGCGTTAACTCTGTTTGGAGTTTTTTCGCTAGTTTTCAGTTTTTTTATGTATGAATGGAACTTTCCTGAAAGCGGAGAGTCTTACTAACTGTCAGTACAGTGTGGAGACTTTTCCGGGGAAGGAGAGTACTTGGGGTTGTTTCTGGTGACAAAAGAGTTGGCTGATCAGCAGATCATAGAGGAAGTTCTGAATGGAAATAAGAATGCTTTCTCGTTGCTGGTTTCAAAGTACCAATATCGCATTCTGAATGTTGTGGGCAGATTTGTCAGAGAGCCTGCAGATTGTGAGGATGTGGCTCAGCAGGCTTTTATGAAGGCCTATATGGCGTTGCCGAACTTTCGCGGAGACAGTGCTTTCTACACCTGGCTGTATACGATTGCACAGAACTGTGCAAAAAGTTTTGTTAAATCGAAATCTCAGCAAATTGTTTCTGTAGACGCAAATGATCCTGAGGTCGATGTGTATGACGGCAGTGAGAGACTTCATGATATAGAGAGTCCGGAAGATCTGTTGTCGTCACAGGAACTTCAGAAACTGATGACACAGGCATTGAATCAGATGCCTGCTGATTTGCGTCAGGCTCTGGTTCTTTGTGAACTCGACGGGTTGAGTTATGATGAAATTGCGAGGCAGATGAACTGTCCTGTTGGCACTGTAAAATCGAGAATTTCAAGGGCTCGGGAGTGCCTGGGGAAGGTTATCAGACCTTACATGGATAGAAATTAGGAGTTTGTATATGATTTCTCAAGAGAAAATATCATCTGCATGTGACGGTGATGAACTCACATCACGTCTGATAAAGCAGATTGCAGCTGATAGCCATGCTCAGGAATCGTGGGAAACAAACCATCTCATAGGTTCTCTTATCAGAAATGAAATGCCTCAGAGTTTCAGACCTGGTTTTATGGACAGGTTCAATGAGAATTTCGCCGATGCGCCTATTCACATGCCAAGGAAAACAGAAAAGAAGACTTCAGGTCGATTTGCCGGTGTAATACGTTACCTGGGTCAGGCAGCCATAGCGGCGTCTGTTGCGGCCTTTACGCTGGTTGGTCTTAACTATGCTTCTGTAAACGGCGGTGCTTCGGTTGATCAGGTTCTGAATACAACGCCGTACGGCGGTACAGCTTCACCGGTAAAGGCCAATATCAGAGCTTCATCCAATTCTCTTCATGTTGTTCCTCAGGCAAAGACTTATCAGTCTCCGTCCCGGGAACTTCCTGAATATACCCGGAATGATGAAGTGACAGGAGAGCTCACTAATAATGAACTTGCTCAGATAGAAGCGCTTCTGCAGGATCATGTGTATCAGAGTCGTATGCAGAGAACTCAGAACTAATCCGGCGAGGATATTTTGTGTTTAGACTTGTGAACTCGTTGTTTTTTGCGTGTTTTTCCGTTGTCATCTGTCTCTTTTTTGTTGATTGTCAGGCGTCTTCCGGAGACAGTGACAGTTCAGAATATCGGGATGCGGAAACAATCATAGGTCGAGTCGAGTCTGCTCAGCGAAACCTTTCCTATGAAGACTATGTAGTCCGAATTACCATGAACGGTATAGAGTCGCACCGGGTCTCACATGGTTTTGTCAATAAGATTCCTACGACACTGATGCAGTCCCTGAACGGAATGCCGAACGGTGTCATCAATTTTGATAATCAGATAGTATACATAGAGTCTGACGATAAATTCTACTCTGTCGGCGAATCGTATTTTCCTAATATTTTTCTCAGACTGCTGCATTCTTCTGCTGCCGAAATTAAACAGAGGTATGATGTCTATTCTCTCGGTCAGAGTCGCGTAGCTGATCTGATCGTTGATATGCTTAAGCTTGTTCCTGTTGACGGTTTCGGGTACAACCTTCTTCTTGCTGTAGATCAGGAAACAGGTCTGGTGGTGCAGCTCGATGTCAGTGATGTCAAAGGCAGTCTTGTTGAACGTTTTATGACTGTTAATCTCAAAAGAGTTGAACAGAATCCTAAATATCTCGATAATCTGATTGCCAGAATTCCGAACTCTCTGAAGCAGGGTAATCCGGTTCGTTCCAATGAGGAACTGACCTGGTCTCTTGGCTGGCTTCCTGATAATTTTTATGTGGTCAGGACGAACCGCCATGCTGTTTTTGGATCCGATACAAGTTCAGAGTATATTTTGATTTCAAACAAATTTACTGACGTTTCCATTTATCTCACTACTCACGTAGCTGATATATCCGTTCCTGTTCTGACTCTGAACGCCACAACTATCTATCGACAAAGAATTTCTGAAAAACTTGATATTGCCGTTATCGGTCAGATACCACCTGAGATGGCCAGGACAATCGCCCAGAGTATCATTCTTAATTAGAGGTTGTTTTGGGTGTAGTTGCGATTGGTATTGTGTCATCAGTTTCTGAAGATGGTGTCAGGGTAGTCTGTTGCCGCCGTGAGGCTTGCGGTGCATGTGCTCAGAAAAAGGACTGTGCCGTATCCGTGGTGAACGGTCTTATTTCAAAAGATGTCTCAGTCACTGTGCCGTATCCCGATGACATGAGCGTTGTCTGCGGTCAGCTGGTGGGAGTTGAAGTTCACGAGCATGTTCTGGTTTCTTCCATTCTTTCTCTGATGGTCATTCCTCTGTTTTTCCTGGTACTTGGAACATTTGCCGGCTGTTTGCTTGATTCTGATGAAGGTGAACTCTTTGCGGTAACGGGTGCCATCCTGGGGTTGTGTCTGGGTCTTTTGTTCGGAAAATTTGTTTCTGGAAGATACATTGGAACCCCGAGGTACAGACTTAGACCTTACAGAAATGAGGTTTCCAGATAGCGGACGGTTCTGTTATTGTTGATTTTGGCTTCTCCAGAAATCTAATTTTGAAAATCTGCTCTTATATCTTCGCTTTTCAGACCGAATTAATAATTAATACTTCATGCCTTCATTTTTCAGAAAATCGTAAAATATGAGATCATGACGGAATTTTTCTTTCTCCGGTACCAAAGCTAATCTCAGTGTTCCATCTCTCTTTGTTCTATAGATCTGTCTGATATGGTACAATCTGACAGAAATTTGATCCTGCTTTGCTGTTGTTCAGTTTTTGCTCTCATAACGGCTTGATTGATCTGGACTGTTCCGCTTATGAAATTTACTTTCTGCGAGCTGAATATATGTTTTGCTTCCCTTAGAGAAGGTTGTGATGGTTGGTATTATTGATGAAATAAAACCTCTTATGGAGAGGTTTGAAAGTACCCTTGTTGACATAGATCCTTCTGAATTCGTGGAAGTTAATGAAGTTGTCACGCATATTCTTACCAGCGGAGGTAAAAGACTCAGACCGCTTCTTCTCCTTACTGCCGGTGAAATGGTAGGACTAACAGAAGAGCATATCTTTCTGGCATGTGCGGTGGAAATGATTCATACTGCAACACTTCTGCATGATGATGTTATCGATAAATCAGAACTGAGGCGGGGAAGACCGACGGCTAATGCTGAGTACGGTGTACCTGCCAGCATTCTTTTCGGTGATTATCTCTATACCAAGTCTTTAAGGCTTCTTCTTAAATACGGAAATGACCGCATATCTAATTCTCTTCTCAGTGTGGTTAAGCTTATGTCTGAAGGTGAGATTAAGCAGATGCTGAAGAGCCATTCTCCCGACATAGGAGAGGCAGTCTATTTTGAAGTTATCGAGGCCAAGACTTCATGCCTTTTTGAACTTTCCTGCGATATGGCTACTCTTCTGATCCTTAATAAGGATCATGAGTATGTTAGGGCATGTCATTCATATGGACATCATTTCGGTAACGCTTTCCAGATAACAGACGATATAATTGATTATCGTTCATATACTGAGGTTATGGGTAAGACTGCAGGCGATGACTTCGCCGAGGGCAAGGTCACTCTTCCTCTTATTCATCTTTTGAAGAACTGCAGCAGTGCAGAGAAAAAAATGATTAATGATCTGCTTGTTCTTGATCAGAAAAATTCAGATCAGATCCGGCGTGACAGATTCCCTGAAATAGTGGATTTGATGCACAGATATCACAGTTTTGACTATTGCGATGCCGTGGCTAACCGGGAAATAGAGAGTGCCAGGAATTCACTCAAAGTGTTCAGTGATACAGTATACAAAAAATCTCTGATATCTCTGGCAGAGCAGATTGCAGATCGTCGCTGCTGAAATGCGCTGAGGTTATCTCAGACAGATCCTTTTTCGCTGAAGTGGGAAATGAAATCGTCTACGCTGTCATGTCCACGACCTTTTAGAAAAGACAGAAGTCTGACAGGATCACTGTTAAGAAGATATTCAGATCCTGTTCCTGCTTCATCAAGTATTTCGTATCCCAGATCAAATCTTCCCACATCAAAGCAGATATGAGCGTCTGAACCCATAACCAGGTGAACTCCTGCATTTGCCGCTGTTTTTACCAGCTCTACAGCCATTGTGCGCGAGTTGGTTCTGGTATAGGGACTGGCATTCAGTTCAAGTGCTACGTTATGTTTTCTGGCTGCTTTAACCACTGCTTTCAGGTTTATGGGATAGTTTACGTTCGCCGGATGGGTGATAACATCAACCTTTCCGGATGCTATTACTCTGATCATCATTTCTGTGTTGTGATTTTCAAACCTGGCGTCAGAGTACACCGGTGCATGAAACCCAGCCATAACAATGTCCAGATAATCCATCATGGAAGGCGTGCAGTCTATCTTTCCATTATCATCGATATTTGCTTCAATTCCTCTGAGAATCCCCACTCCTTCAATAAAGCGCGGGATGCATCTCTGACTTTTGAAGAATATTTTGTTTGCCCCGCCGGGAAGCTCCGGACCGTGATCTGTGCATGCTATTATCTGCAGATCCTTCTGCGCAGCGATGTGAGCATTTTCAGTTATGGTACTGAATGCATGGGAACTTGCCACTGTGTGTGTATGTAAGTCTATTGAGATTTTTTTCATTTGCATTTTCTTTTTCGCGTTATCATGCACAGTTGGATCTGCAACTGCCGCAGGAATGTAAGTTTACTCCCTGAATCCTTTCTGGTCAAAATTGATTTTTTTGCCAAAAGTCCTATAATTTTTTGGTATGTTCAATAGTTTAGCGAGGTCTAAAATGAGACTGTCTTCAGTATGGAGTTCCTTTTCAAAGAAGAATGTTGAGCAGCAGTTTTACAGGAATCCGAAATTTTTATATCAGGTCAGTTTTGAGACCGTGTCTTTCGAAATTGTTGTAAGGTATTTTCGAGTTGCAGGTAACGACAGAACGGAAATCAAAAAGGACGATATCCCCCAGCCTACTTTCAGTGCGATGCTCCAGAGTGACTGCTGGGAGCAGTGCTGAATTGTCCTGAATTGCTGCTGAGCACTGCTTTGTCTGTAGAGTGTTGTCAGACCTTATTCGTATCCTGTTCTTTGCTTTGCAGATTTTCCAGGTATGTTTTGAGACCGAGGAAAGTTTCACTGCTGATGACGTGTTCAATACGGCAGGCGTCTTTTTCTGCGATTTCAGCACTTACTCCGGCCAGTTTCAAAAACAGATCAGTCAGAGTTTTGTGTCTCTCATAAATCATTTCGGCTGTTTCCTGACCGGTTTCTGTCAGATGTATATAACCACTGGTGTCAATGGAAAGGAAACCGTTGTTTTTAAGAATGTTTAAGGCCCGGCTTACGCTTGGTTTGCTGTATGACAGTTCCTTTGCCAAATCCACTGCACGTACCTTGTTGTCCATTTTTTCATTAAGGAGCAGCAGAGTTTCGAGATAGTTTTCGCCAGATTCTTTCATTGTTTTCCTTTTTATTATGCTCTTTTGATTTCGTTGCAGTCTGTTTCCGTGAGGATATACTACCTCATTGAGTTTATCATGTCTTTATCCTTTAATCTGAGTCAGTCCTCACGGGTAGCAGTATTTTTTTCGGCGTTACTGTGATGACTGCATACAGGAAAGCGGCTATAAAAAAGAGCTGAAATATAAATTCGTGGTATTATCTCTGCCGGATGTAATTTGTTATGACTGACTGATTCCGGTTAAGTTTTGTATTTTTGTGCAGTTATTAGTTATTTGGAGTTTTTATGCTGTTTGGACCTAAATTTTACCGTCGGATTGAAAAACTGAAAAACTGGCAGCAGCAGATATTTGCAACAGCGATGGCGGAAAGAATGTTTCCGAATTTTGCAGCTTTGTCAGATTCAGATGTGAAACTGGGCGGAAAGATCGGACAGATTGATGAAATTATCGGTGAGCTTTGGCTATACAGTTCAAATTCCAGCAGATTCAAAAACTGGTATCCTGTTTACAAGGATGTGGAATCCTGCCTTATAAAGGTTGACGAGGATTCTCCTTTCGGATTTTATGCTGCCAACAATGCCTTAAGCTGTGTTCTTGTTGCTATCAGTTCCATAACAGAACATTCAGGAAAGGAATCCTTGCTGGCATCAGATCTGTCAGTAAAAACAGTTATTTCATATCTTGAGCAGATTGAGGGAAGAACACTCACTGATGAGGAAATAGTTGAAAATGAATTTGTCCAGAATGAACTGGACTGTCAGATGGAAATTTCGAGACTTCTTGGACTGCACCGCAGTACCGAAACAATGAATATGATCCGGAAAATTGCTTTCAATGAAGGCTATTCAAATATAGGTATTCCCCGCCCGGAGCAGACAGGAAAGAGTTGATTGCAGTATAAACAGAGAATCCCGGATCTGTCGGGTATGCATCAGATTCAGATGGTAACTGCAGCTGAATTTGCTCCGTCAGAGCAGTCTGCTGATACCGGGTTACCTTATCGCAGAAATTTGCCGCATTTCTGCTGACGGGATTAAGCCGGTTAACTGTATCGAAATCTGAAACTCCGGAAGGACTGAGGCGAAAATGAATAATCAGTCACAATTTTACCTTGCATATAGTTCTTATTTTGGTAGAATACTCAAAGTTTATTAAAGTTTTAATTGTCCCCATTCTGATGGGGCTATGGAGTATTACAAATGTACGCA
>CADBNP010000134.1 GCA_902796095.1 uncultured Aeromonadales bacterium
GAACTTAAAAAAGTAAAATTTTTCGTTCATATAACTTTATGATTTATCATGCTTATTTATGGATCAACACTATTCCATAACAGAGCCAAAGAAAAAAATCCGCATTCAGCGGATCTCTCAGAATTGATATATTTTTAAACGTACTGTACGTCAACAATTTCCATCTTTATCACACCGGCAGGAACCTTGATTGAAACCTCGTCGTCAACTTCCTTTCCGATAAGTCCCTTCGCAATAGGTGTATAGACAGAAATCAGATTATTTTTCAGATCTGCTTCATCCTCACCTACAATTTTGTAGGTAATTTCCTTATCCAAATCAGGTCTGTAGACTTTTACAGTTGATCCGAACACAATTTTGCCGTCGTTCTTGATCTTTGTAATATCTATAATCTGTGCATTGGACAGTTTGCCCTCAATATCGCGAATTCGCGCTTCAATAATACCCTGATGCTCCCTGGCTGCATGGTATTCTGAATTTTCCTTCAAATCACCATGCTCTCTTGCCTCTGCAATGTCCTGAACTACCTTGGGACGTTCCACATTCTTAAGATGCTCTAACTCAGTACGGAGCAGTTCTGCTCCTCTTACAGTCATAGGTACCTTATCCATAAACTACTTATCCTTCTTTGACTGACTTGATTTATCATCGCTGATCTTGGACCAGAACTCCTTTACAGTATCCAGCCACTTCTTCTTCTGCGGGCTGTACTGCTTCAGATCCTTCTCTCCGTTTAAGGATTTCTCAAGTTTGACAAGAAGCTCCTGCTGTTCAGAATTCAGGTTAACAGGGGTTTCCACCTTAAGCTGAACAAACAGATCTCCGCGAATATCACTGCCTATAGCCTTGACACCCTTGCCGCGAAGTCTCAGCTGCTTGCCACTCTGAACCTCTTTAGGAATTCTCAGTTCGCACTTCTGCTCACCACCCAGGGTCGGAACTTCGACAGTTCCGCCGAGAGCAGCGGTAGTAAAACTGATAGGTATCTCACAGAACAAATCCAGATCCCTGCGTTTGAAGATCTTATGCTCAGCCACAACAATCTCAATATAAAGATTTCCCGGGGTGCCACCTCTGAAAGCTGCCTCTCCGTCACCCGTGTTACGTATTCTCTGTCCGTTGTCAACACCTGCAGGTATCTTGACATTCACGGTTCTGCGTTTCTTTACACGACCTTCACCATGACATGTCTTGCAAGGATTTTTAATTATTCTGCCGGTACCCTGACAGCGTTCACAATCCTGAATCTGGGTCATGAAACCTCTGGAATAACGAACCTGTCCGGTTCCGTGACATACAGGGCAGACATCATCCTTTGCTGCACCCTCGCTTCCCGTACCATGACAGGATTTACATGTACAGTAGGCTTCAAACTCGATATCCTTTGAACAGCCTGCAACAGCCTCTTCCAGGGTAATGCGGCACTGATAAATCAGATCATTGCCACGGGACTGCTGCGGTCTTGCCCGACCGCCGCCGCGTCCGAATACATCGCCGAAAATATCGCTGAACATGTCACCGAAATCAGCTCCGCCTCGTCCGCCGAAGCCTCCAAATCCTCCGAAGCCTCCAAATCCGCCGGCACCGCCAAAGCCAGACTGAGGATCATTAGGATCTATGCCCTGATCAAACATCTGCCTCTTCTGAGGATCTGACAGAACCTCGTAGGCTTCCTTGACTTCCTTAAATTTCTCTTCCGCCTTATGAGGATCATCAGGATTGCGATCCGGATGATATTTCATGGCAAGATGACGATAAGCCTTTTTAATGTCGGCTTCTTTGGCATCCTTAGGTACACCAAGAATCTCGTAATAATTTTTTTTCATAAATCACCCTGACTTTCAATCTTGTGATGACAAAACACAATGAAACTCTTAATCTGTCGAATCTTTCCGTACACCCTTCGCATGATCAGACAGTTTCAAACTGTCAAAGGCACATACCGGTCAACCAGTATGTGCCCCAATGTAAACATACCGATGCTTACATGATCAGATGATTACTTCTCAGTAAATTCACCATCTATAACGTCATCATCCTTGCCTGCAGAGGAGGCTGACTCGGTTTCCTGCTGAGCACCTGAAGCTCCCTGCTGAGAAGCATTCTTGGCCTGCATCGCCTGAGCAATTGGCTGAGAAGCCTGCATGAGTGCGTTGAACTTGCTGTCAATTTCAGCCTTGTCTGTACCCTTGGTTGCAGTCTCAAGATCAGCGATTGCAGATTCAATTTTTTCCTTATCGCCTGAACTCAGGGCAGAACCGGCTTCATCCATCTGCTTGCGGATCTCGTGGATCATGTGATCAGCCTGATTCTTTGCCTTGACCAGTTCCTCGAACTTCTTGTCCTCTTCAGCATTAGCCTCAGCCTCACGAACCATTCTTTCGATATCTTCATCGGAAAGTCCTGAAGAAGCCTTGATGGTAATGTTCTGCTCCTTGCCTGTCTTCTTGTCCTTGGCAGAAACATGGAGAATACCGTCAGCATCAATATCGAAGGTAACCTCAATCTGAGGAACTCCTCTTGGTGCAGGTGGAATACCGTCCAGGTTGAACTGACCGAGAGACTTGTTCAGATTGGCCTGCTTGCGCTCACCCTGAAGAACATGAATTGTTACTGCAGGCTGGTTGTCTTCAGCTGTTGAGAAGATCTGTGACTTCTTTGTAGGAATTGTAGTATTCTTCTCAATAAGGGTTGACATAACCTGACCCAGGGTCTCGATACCAAGTGAAAGCGGAGTAACATCAAGAAGAAGTACGTCATGCTTGTCACCTGAGAGCACACCGCCCTGAATTGCAGCACCGAGAGCTACAGCCTCATCCGGATTAACGTCCTTTCTTGGCTGCTTGTGGAAATAATCACCTACAACCTTCTGAACCAGAGGCATACGGGTCTGACCGCCAACAAGGATAACATCATCAATTTCCTCAAGAGACTTGCCGGAATCAGCAATCGCCTTTCTTACCGGAGTGATGGTCTTAAGAACGACATCTTCCACCAGTGACTCGAGTTTGGAACGGGTCATCTTAAGGTTAAGGTGCTTAGGACCTGATGCATCTGCAGTGATATAAGGAAGATTGATTTCTGTCTGCTGAGCGGAGGAAAGTTCAATCTTGGCCTTTTCAGCGGCTTCCTTCAGACGCTGCAGTGCGAGCTGATCCTTGCGGAGATCAACACCCTGCTCCTTCTCAAATTCTTCAGCAATGTAATTGATGATTATGTTATCGATATCCTCACCGCCGAGATGGGTATCACCGTTTGTTGCCAGAACCTCGAATGTCTTTTCACCGTCAACCTCGTCTATTTCGATAATGGAGATATCGAAAGTACCGCCGCCGAGATCATATACGGCAATTGTCTTTCCGCCTTTCACATTGTTTACACCGTAGGCGAAAGCAGCAGCTGTAGGCTCGTTGATGATACGTTTAACCTCAAGGCCAGCAATTCTTCCGGCATCCTTGGTAGCCTGACGCTGAGCATCGTTAAAGTAAGCCGGTACTGTAATAACAGCCTCTGTAATCTTCTCACCGAGAACATCCTCGGCAGTCTTTTTCATCTTCTTCAGAACTTCAGCAGATACCTGAGGAGGTGCCATCTTCTTATCTTTAACCTGAACCCAGGCATCACCGTTGTCATTTCTTACAATCTTGTAAGGCATAACTTCCCTGTCGCGCTTTACTTCCTCATCATCATAGCGACGTCCGATAAGACGCTTGATTGCGTACAGAGTGTTTTCAGCATTGGTTACAGCCTGTCTCTTTGCAGTGTCACCTACCAGAATTTCACCATCCTTGGTGTAAGCAATGATGGAAGGTGTTGTACGATGACCTTCAGCGTTTTCCAGAACCTTTGCCTGATCTCCATCGAGAACAGCCACACATGAATTAGTGGTTCCCAGATCGATACCAATAATCTTACCCATAATATTTACTCCTTTATGTAATCTTTTAATCTGTCACTACCGTATATATATGGACTGACTTTCCGATTTCAACAATCGCATAAAAAAAATTTGAAAAAAGAACAAAACAGTCCTTAAACACTTTCAGCACGACAGAAACAATGATGAAACACAGAGGCAGCCATGCGGAACAGTTTCTTTACTGTACAATTCATATAAATCTCAGGTTCGGAAACCCACTACCCCCAGGATGGTGGGATAAGAGTCGTAATCCTTTCTCAACATTGAGTTTCTATGTATCTCTGAATATATTGATGACCGCATTGGAGCTGTGAATCTGTACCGCATGGGAATCAGTTATCTCGAAGACAGTCAGGTACCTGATACAGTTACAGCTGAGTAAATCTTTGCTGTAAAGGGGGCTGTCAACCACCCTGTGAAGTAATGCCACTTTAGACAGCAATATCTGTCGGGGTTAAAAGGTCGGAGGCGTAACGCCGTTACGAAGATTGGGCTGTTACAAGCCCATTTCCTTCAGGTGATGGGCAGCTGACAATGAGTACAGTCTGATTCAGTTCAGACTGCAAAAGATTTTCCGTCACTTATGCTCTGTGGCGGTTGCAGATGATGACCGGCATCGGCGGTACACAGGAACTGATCAATGAAAGATCAGTTCTCCTCCTCTTTCCAGTCTTCCCGTTGCAAAGGAACAACGGTATAACCGGTAATATTTCCGGCACTGTCCGAGGAGAGCGCAAACCGGTAGCCAAGACCTATTCCTCCGCCCTTCCAGTCCCTCATGTACCAGAAGTCGAAGGATATATTCCCGGGCTGGAGGAGCACCGCTGTGTAGGTAGCTACGCTTGGTGCACCTTTGGCCCTTGGATTGAGTGATTTATAGGACGCACCTGACGGTTTCAGCTTCTCACTGTCATAATTTCTGAAATGCCAGTCAAAGCCTGTAGTCGGATTGGTTCTCACGGTAATCTGAAAAGCGCCGCCAGAACATTTCAGAGCGAAGTCGTAGGCGCTGTCTCCGTTCCGGCAGTCCCGCATCTTCTGATCGGCATCAGACAGAGTCTCAGAAGAATCAGAGGGTACATCCACGGCGGATGCAGATACACCTGACAAAAATGCTGTGACGGCAGCAAGACATCTGACAATAATACCCATGTACGGTTTTCCTGTTATTTCAATTTAGAAAAAATCAGTTCCCGGTGTTCTCGGAGCAGTCATTCTCCCGAATAATCACCCTGAAGCGGCAAATCTCCGCGGGAACTGAACATAAAGTATGAAAACATCATACGGCATGACGTACGGTCTGAAAACCTACCGCCGGCCGGCATAGTACTTGAGAGTGTGAATGTAAAAAGTACCCGGTCCGGAAAATCTGCAGACCATGCCTTCACCGGATGTAATGCTTGATACGAATCCAGAAGATGCTTTTTCCATTCTGTAACTCATGTTCTCCTCCCATGCAAGCAGGTGTCCATTATCCACAAACATCTCTTCACCTGGTCCCAGTTCAAATTTATGAGCTGCACCGTATGAAGAAATAAAGGCGAGACCACTTCCTGAAAGTCTTATCAGAAAAAAGCCTTCCTTGGATAAAAGTCCTTTAACAATGCCCTGCATTTTTGTTTCCAGTCTCACACCCTGAGTACATGCAAGAAATCCCCCTTTTTCCACAATAAAACTTTTTCCCTCTACGATATTTAGAGGAACAATGGATCCAGGAAGTCCCGAACCTATCATAACAGTGCCGCATCCTCTGTCGGCTTCGATTGTCTGAGTAAAAAATGATTCGTTTGTAAGAAAAGATCGTGCCAGACCGCCGATAATACCGCCCTTGATATCACCTTTGATGCTAAGAGCGCCGCGCTTGGTTATCATGGCATCGCTTTCACAGTTAATCTTTTCACCTTTTTCCAGTTTTAACTGAACAACAGGGAACGTATCCTGATGCAAAATCTCGTATTCCATAAAAAAACTCCGGTTAACATATTAAAACAACAAGCTCAGTTCATGAAAAATTCCATCCGGCAATCAGCTCGACTGCACAACATGTGCGGTTACCCGTTCTGCTGAAAAATATCCGTTCTCGAATACGTATGCAGAGGAAACTGACAGGTTTTCATTCTACCAAAAAACATAAGGGGACTTATGATTCAGTAGCAAAATTTCACGGATGAATAAAACAAAACCTGCGGAACATCTTATCCCGCAGGCCTCGCACATATTCTTTTAAATTTAAAATCCCTACAGCAGTCTGTCAGGACTACGCCTCAGTATCAACTGCAGCACCGCCCTTGGAAACAACTACCATAGCCGGTCTGATATTGCGACCATTCAGGTTATACCCCTTCTGCATAACATCCATGACTGTATTTGCTTCAAACTCTGAAGACTCAACCATCTGAATTGCATGCTGAGTATTCGGATCAAAAGGCTGCCCCTTCGGATCAAGCTGTTCAACACCATGATTTGAAAGAACCTTAAGAAGGGTTTTCAGTGTAAGTTCCACACCCTTGTCAATATTTGAAAATTCGGCATTACTGTGATCTATTGAACCCCATGCTCTTTCAAGATTATCAACTACATCTAGAAGATCCTTCGCAAAACCACTGAGGGCAAACTGTCTGGCCTTGGTAATCTCATTCTCTGTTCTTTTGCGAAGATTCTCCATTTCCGCATAGGCTCTTACTTCATTATCCTTAGCCTTCTTAAGTTCCAAAGCCAAAGCCTCAAGTTTATGAGACTGATCTTCAGGTGAAGCTGCAGCTGCCTCATCATTCTGAGTCCCTTCTGTCTGAAGAGAAACCTCTTCCTCGTTATCCTGAACTTCATTGCTCTGTTCTTCGTTTGCCATTACTCTAATAACCCCATAACAAAAAAAATCACCGGCACAACATCCGATATCTGAACTTCCACAGTGAGGAAAGCGGACATGCCGAACCATTTACTACAATAATATGAGGGATAGTTGAATTTTTTTCAAGTACGACAACGAAATTTTTAGAAACCAGGGCATACGGACAAAACACGATAAAGCCGCACAGTGTTACTTTTTATGTCACTAAAATGTATAATGGTGCAGCAGACAGGATTTAACCCGGCTCCTGCCATACCGCAGTTTTCGCAGCATGCGGAACTTAAAGGAACTGAAATTTTCAAAAATCAGAGTCCGAACCTCATCTTCATAACCTGTGTAAAGTTCTGACTCCGGAAAAAGGAAGCTCAATGTATTTCAGAAACGTTGCAATTCTCGGACTGCCCCGGAAAGGAAACTCATTCAAGCAGACCATCAACCGGCTCATCAGGTTTCTTAAGGACGCCGGATGCACTGTTTACATAGAGCCGAGAATTGCAAGAGTGTATCACCTTACTGAAGTGATCAGCATGGAGGTGGAAAATCTTGGCTCTGTCGCAGATCTTGCCGTTGTTGTGGGCGGTGACGGCAGTATCATCGGAGCAGCAAGAATTCTGGGAAAAAGAAAGATTCCGGTTATCGGGGTTAACAGAGGACATCTGGGCTTTCTCACAGATCTGAAGCCAGCAAATTTTGAAAATGATCTTTCAGAGGTACTGCACGGAAATTTCACATGTGAAAAAAGACCGCTGATCGACGTTTCCATAGTTGAGGACGGAATTATTCTTGAAACTCATCAGTATCTTAACGAAGCTGTTATCCACCCCAAGCAGGTGGCTCACATGATTGAATTTGAGGTTTTCATTGACGACAAATTCATGAACAGCATGAAATCCGACGGACTGATCGTATCATCCCCTACGGGATCGACTGCCTACGCACTCTCGGCCGGCGGTCCAATAATCACACCGGACATAAACGCCCTATGTCTGATCCCGATGTTTCCGCACACCCTCAGCAACCGCCCTATAGTAATCAGCGATACACACACGGTAACGGTTGACTTCCTCGGAGACGAAAGCAGCAACATCACAGTTGACGGACAGAAAACTCTTAACGTATCACCGCACCAGAAGATTCTTATCAAAAAGAGTACGGAAGAACTTACCCTGATCCATCTTAACAATTACTCATACTACCATGTTTTAAGAGAAAAACTTGGCTGGGGCTCCAAGCTGTTTTAAACCATCGGAAACGAAATTATGCTGACTCATCTTAATGTTAAAAATTTTGCCATAGTCAAATATTTGGACATAGATTTTCCGGGCGGAATGACCTGCATCACCGGAGAAACAGGAGCAGGAAAATCAATCGCAATAGACGCACTTAATCTTTGCCTCGGAGAGAGAGCTGATGCAGGCTCCGTGAGGACAGGTGAAACGAAGGCGGAGATAACCGCATGCTTTGACATAACAGATTCAATTCCCGTCCATGATTTTCTAAGAGATAATGATTTTGAGGCGGAAGAGGATGAAATCATTATCAGAAGAACCATATCCTCCGATGGCAAATCCAAAGCCTATATCAATGGAACCTCTGTTACGCTGAGCCAGATGAGAGCCCTCGGAGAGCTTCTGGTCATTATCCACGGTCAGCATGCACACCAGCTTCTGTTCAAGCAGGACTACCAGACGGCAATCCTTGACAAATATGCAGATCTGCTGAAAGAAAGACAGATTCTCGGGAAGACAGCCTCGGAAATCAGAAACATAGAAGATCAAATCAGCAAAATTGAAGCCAACCGCGAGCAGTATAATTCCAGACGGGATCTGCTGCAGTTCCAGCTCGATGAACTCAGCAGAGCCGAACCGAAAGAAAATGAATATCAGGAGCTGGATCAGGAATACAGTCGTCTTGCCAATGCGGATGAAATCATAAGCAGTTGTGAACAGTGCATGCAGCATCTTGAGGATAACGAAAGATCCTCTGCGCTTTCCGCAGTGCAGAATGCCCTAAAGAGCATTGAAAGGCTTCAGGAAATAGATGCAGGCAGGCTGGATAATGTTGTCACCATGCTGTCAGAGGCCGAAATATCCATTCAGGAAAGCTATGACGAAATCAAAGAATACGGCAACAGCATAGAATATGATCCCCAGAGAATGAGTTTTCTTGAACAGAGAATATCCCTTTATGACTCCCTTGCTCAGAAATATCACGTAACTCCGGAAAAACTGTACGCCTTTGCTGAAGATCTGAAAAAAGAATATGAATCAATGACCTCGCTCTCCGATTCTGAGGATGAACTGAAGAGGCAGCTGCAGGAGAAACGGGAAGAATATCAGACTAAGGCAAAAAAGCTTTCAGAAAAACGAAAGGAAGCCGCGCAGGAGCTTTCCCGGAGGATCAGCTCTCATATGCATGATCTTGCCATGCCTCACGGGCAGTTCACAATCGGCGTAAACTACAATTCTGAAGCAGCGCCGTCATCAAAGGGCAACGATGAGGTTTCATTTCTCGTAAGCGTGAATCCTGGCCAGGAACCGGGACCTCTCAATGCAGTAGTATCAGGCGGCGAGCTTTCACGTATTTCCCTGGCAATTCAGGAGATACATGCGGAAAAGGTTCAGACTCCTACGCTGATTTTTGATGAAGTGGATACAGGTATTTCCGGTCAGACGGCAAATGTTGTGGGAAGACTGCTTTCCAGCCTTGGTGCATCGGCCCAGGTCATATGTGTCACTCACCTTCCGCAGGTGGCTTCAAAGGCGCATCATCAGATGTTTGTGGAGAAAAAAGTGGAAAACGGTACAACAACCACCGGTATGAAAGAGCTTGACGACGAAGGCCGCATCAGAGAAATTGCAAGACTCCTGAGCGGAGACGCCATTACGGAAAATGCTCTGGCAAGTGCAAGAGATCTCCTTGCCTCAGTACAGAAATGACGCCGGACACCGCAGAATATACATGAATGAAACACATCTCAAAACCGTCACGGGTTCTGTGAATAACTGCTTTTTCTGATTTATTCCGGTTGTTTTCCTGGAATAATTCATTCATGAAGCTGTAAAAAAGTCAAAACAGTGTCTTTGAAGCCGCCATGTTGTATAATTAACGTGTTTTTCTATTTGAAGTTAGGTTGCACTTAGCAGTGAATACAACCGGGACAGGTCCGACTAATGAAGAATAATATAATCAAAGCAATTTCTTTTGCCGGCTGCATTGCCGCAGGAGCAGCAGGATTAACCGGATGCATATACCGGGTTGATGTTCCCCAGGGAAACTATATAGAGCAGGATCGTGTTGATCTGTTGCGGATAGATATGACCAGAGAGCAGGTTAAATACGTTCTCGGAACACCGGTAACCATAGATCCGTTCAACAAGAACCGATGGAACTACATTTTTCTCATTCAGGAAGGCTGGGATGATCCTGTACAGAAGAATCTGTTTGTATTTTTTGAAAACAACAGGCTTGTAGACATAAAGGGTGATTTCAGAAAAGGGCCGAATTTCAATCAGCCTCTTCAGTAACAGACACAGTAATCTCATAATCCTGACCGTGTTTTGCTCCGCTATCTGATTTCTAATCAGATGCGGTTGTTTTTTTCTTATGAAACGCATTATCAGAACAAAAATTTTTTTTCTGTCACTTAACATTCTGATTATTATCAGCGGTCTTGCAATCTCACTTTACTGGCACACGGTCAGACCGGATATTCCAGCAGTTCAGAACTTCAGAAAGGAATATCTGGACAGTATGCTGGATATAACTGAACTCAGACTTGATGAATTCTACGAAGTATACATGGAGCCTCTTTACGGAACCATAGAGGAGCGGGACGACACACTTGTGTACGTAATGCCGGATCTTTCGTCACTGATTACCACGCCGAATACGGAAGTTCCGCGAAGCGACACCTTCACTGTTGACACGGAACACACAGGAAAAGGGTTCACAAGAACCACCTTTCAGGTCTATTTCAGTTCCGATCCTCTCTCCATTCACCAGTGGTACATTAAAAACTACGGTCTGAATGCATTTGACGTGCAGGGCTTCAACAGGAAAGGAGAAATACAGTATCCAAGAACAGACTGGACGTTCCTTGGAAAATCAGGCATTGATCTGAATGTTCCGGAGGCATGGAAGCAGGGTGCAACAGGGAAAGGGATCAGCATCATAGTCTATGATAACGGAGTTGATCCTAACAATGCAGATCTGAAAAACAAGGTGAATCTGGACAGGGCTGTCAATTTTATCACCGGTGTCTACAGCACCGACAACCGGGATTATCACCAGTACTCCCACGGAACCAAGGTTGCAGGAATAATTGCAGCGGAAGCCTTTAACAGACAGGGAGTCAGAGGCATTGCGTATGACAGCACTATAATTCCGTGGCGCTACAGCAACGTATGGGAAGACTACCAGATGTTCGAGTTTCCGCCGGAAGCGAAAATTTTTCAGAACAGCGTGGGAAATGATCCGGGAAAACTGATAAACACAGAGCCGTTCTCACCTTCACTGCTCTATTCGGATCTTGTGTATTTTCTGTCCAAAGGCAACTACTACATCATCGACTACTACGAGATTGATCCGAAAAACGGAAAGAAAAATCTGCTTTTTAACGGCTGCACCTATTACCAGACAAACTGTGCGGAAACACCGAAGCTGTCAACACAGCCCGTCTACTATCCGATCCTTGCCGCTGTGTCGGGTATCAGTTCCACCGGTGAACACATTGATTACGGTACGCCGCCAAAATACCATATAGGCATCAATGCCAGTACCGGTGCCGACGTTATGTTTGTAGCCTTCAACACCACTACCCAGTCGGCAATGGAACGAAACTCCAAGGGAATATTCACCACCGGCGTTCCAATGAGCAACGATAACGGTGCGATTGAACAACTGACCTATTTCAAGGACAGTCCAAGTTACAAATCATATTACAACTTCTACAGCGCACACGATCCGGATAATCCGGATCTTGCCTACACCGGACATTTCAACGGCACATCAGCGGCGGCACCAATGATATCAGCCGTTGCCGCCCTGGTCAGATCTGTCAATAAGAGACTAACCTGGATGGATACCTACGACATACTGATCAGAGCTTCTTCAATAAACGGACTTGCCCACCGTCCGGGGATCAGAGACGATATGAATCTGTGGTTTGCCGACGGCAGCAATCTTCTGATAGAAAGACCGGCAGAAAAGAATGCCGCCGGCTTCACACACAGCAATGTATACGGATTCGGTCTTGTCAACGCAGGCAGGGCTGTACGCATTGCCAGAAGCTACAGACCGTCAGATCTTGAAATCAGCAACGAAATTTTTCTTAAAACGGTCAGAATAAACTTTCATGGACTGGAATTCAGGGCGGCAGAAAAGGTGGCAGACGCCACCAGTGAGGTTGAATCACAGACCGATGCGGAAGGAAAGGTCTTTGCCGTTGTTCTGGAACTGCCTGCCAGCTTTCTGAAAAAATACGAAACTGAAGAGGACGCCTGTGCCAAATCATTGAAAATTGTCGCTCAGGATCAGATTTATTACCGCGGAATCTATTACAATGATGAATGCAGAATTTCAGATTTAACCTTTACACAGCTTGAAATTGAATCACCTTCAGGAAGGATCAGCGTGATAAAACCTATGGGATCCATGTACCTGATGATGAAAAACCTGGATCTGCCTCACAGAATCGAAACCAAAGCCTTTTACGGAGAGGATATAAAAGGGATCTGGAAGGTCAGAGCAATAACATCAAAAGGTGAAAGATGGAAGGTCAAATTCACCAACAGCGATCAGATGATTACTAAAAACAGAAGTTCCGAACGTACTGATCTGACAACAGACGTTGCAATTGAAATATATCCTCTGGCTACGGGAGAAGCACAATGAAAATCCTGCCACATGCGTTTCTGACAACACTGCTTTTATGCTCTGTACTGAATGCCGAAGAATTCTGCTCAGATCACGGATACTGTACTGAATACAACAATATCAACGGTACTCTGTACAATATCATTCCTCTCGACGAGTACCTGGAGGCAAATCCAAAACTTGCAGAAACAGTAGATTTTGAAGCCATAACAAATGAACGGATCCTGGGCTATGCAGAATCGCAGGAAAGAACGGGATGGCTGACTTCAAAAATATCCTTTGTCTGCTGGAGGGAGAAATGCAATCCGGTAGGCGGAGAGGTAACAACCGTAAACGAGAAAAAATTCAAGTATATTATAGAAGCCGACACCATGGATGACTGGGAGTATATGGTTCATCTTATGAAGGGAGACAGCAGAGTTAAAAAGGTAACCCCGGTGATCCTGGATGAAGAAATAAGAGAATGATGAAACTAAGCGTACCGAAGTCAGGGTAAAGACAAATGAAAGAAACAGGCAGACTACCTTCTTCTGCAGACGTTTCTGATATCTGCCACTACAGGGCGATAAATCTCAACACGATCAAACCTGGTCAGGGTATCATCAAGTTTTCTGATTTTTCCGTAACTGCCTATTTTCAAATCTTCATAAACAAGTTCAGGGAAAAACTCCAGAACATTGCTTTTTCTGACGGCATCGCCAAACGTACTGCCCTCGTCCAAAGTTACTCTTGCAATAAACTGTCTTCTGGACAGTGCGTATATCACTTCAATATTCAAGTTACTTTCACTCATTATCTGACATCCTCCCCCGCATGAAGGCATGAATCCCAACTGGCTCCCACAGCAGGCTGCTCTCGACGGTTCCTGTAGCCGACCGACAATACGTTTCACTTCACAAGATCTGCGGCTATGCCCTAACCTGATTTGCAGTCATCGAGAAAGCCAGAGTCTATCACTGTTAGCAGGAAAGAATATACCTGATTTTATGCCTTATATCCATACCCTAAAGGACGTGATTCAAGACACGATCAAATATCACCTCCGAGGAGTTAAACACCAATTTTAAACTCGATGTATATTTGCAAATCATCGCAAAACCAGTTTATCCGGCGATAACAATGACCGGCATAGAATTTAACACTCCAAGCAACAGAAGTCGAGGAAATCTTGCTTCAGCGACAAACTCATGGCTACAACAGTTTTATTACACTCTCTCCTCAAGCGTAAATTCTCACTACGCATTAAGCAATTACAGACCAAAGTTGTAGACACAAAAATTATCTGGAACTAATGATAAACAGATTTGAACAGAATTTCTCACGGTTTTTTAACAGTAACAAATCCTGACTAAAAGTCATATATCTACAGATGAAACAAAGAGAGCTCCAGTCATGAACACTCTGCGAACCGGCATAAACGTACTGGTCAGCCGGTGTGCCAGCTGGTAGCAGGAATCCATGCCTCTGGGCATGTAGAATGTCAGACTGTTATTTCTATCAGGTTGTTTTCAGGACCCAGGATGCAGCTTTCATAGTATCCATCACCGGTAACTCTCGGACCGCTCAGGATCTTAAAACCGGCCCTGTCCAGTTCTTCCGAAATTTCATCAACACGATCTCTGCTTCCAACTGAAACAGCAATGTGGACATATCCCGTTCTGAACAATGATTTTCCTTCATCCTCCATTTTCGGACTGTACATAATTTCAAGTCTGGCACCATCGTCAAAACTCAAAAAGAAGGATCTGAAACCGGTAGTGAGATTTCTATACCCTGAATCAGACTCCGCTCCGAAATACTTCACGAAAAAATCTCTCATGTTCTCCGGATTACTGGCATAAACGGCAACGTGTTCTATTCTCATAGCAGACTTTCTCACAGATCAAAAGAAAAATGCACCGGATCAGATCCGGTAATAAGCAAAAAGCATTTCCCGGTTACGGAAAATGCTTTATCAGAAAAAGAAGACTCAGATATTATTTGGCAAATTCACCTGCAAGTCTTGCAATGATAAGCTCCTCGTTAGTTGGAATAACTGTTACCTTGCATTTTGAATCAGGTGTTGAAATCAGACCGCGGCCTCCCTTGTAGACAAGAGCCTGCTCATTCTTTTCCCTGTCAATCTTGATACCAAAAGGCTCTTCCAGAAGTTCAAGCACCTTCTCGCGCATACGGAATGAATTCTCTCCGATACCTCCGGTGAAAACAATGGCATCAACTCTTCCGAGAGGAACGAAATATGATCCGATAAATTTGGCCAGACGATAGCAGAACATATTGAATGCCAGAGTGCATTTTTCATCACCGGCCAGTTTGCCTTCCGTGATACCGCGGAAATCCGATGTCTTTCCGGATATGCCAAGAAGTCCGGATTCCTTGTTCAGGATCTTGCATACTTCCTGTGCAGTGAGACCGAGATTGTCACAGAGGAAGAAAATTACAGAAGGATCAATAGAGCCGCTGCGGGTACCCATCATCAGACCGTCCAGCGGTGTTAGTCCCATGGATGTATCAATACACTTGCCGTTCTTTACTGCAGAAATTGACGCTCCGTTTCCGAGATGACAGGTGATTACATTAAAGTTGTCAGGATCACCGCCAAGTTCTCTGCAGGCCTCTCCGGCCACGTAGTAATGACTGGTGCCGTGAGCTCCGTAGCGGCGGATACGGTTTTCCGTGTAGTACTTTTCAGGAATTGCAAATCTGAAGGCATACTCAGGCATTGTCTGATGGAATGCTGTGTCAAATACACATACGTGCGGAATGTCAGGGAAAACCTTTCTTCCTGCTCTTATACCCTGCAGATGAGCAGGGTTGTGAAGAGGAGCAAAAGGTATGCACTTTTCAATACCGGCCTCTACTGAATCATCAACAAGAGTAGGCTGACTGTATAAATCACCTCCGGACACTATGCGGTGACCGACAGCAACAAGAGAATCAAGCAGCTCCTTGTGACCTGCGAGAATGGTATCAACAACAAAATCTATAGCTTTTGCATGATCGGCCCCGGCACCAAGAGACTGCTCGGTTTTGTCCTCACCGTCAAAAGCCCAGCTGATGCGTGCATCTTCAAGATTCAGGGCCTCTGCAATACCGCTAACAGAAACCTTTCCATCCACTGGATTTACAATTGCAAACTTTACTGATGAACTTCCGCAGTTAACCACCAGCACATTTTTTTCATTAGAAGCCATGTCTTAAAACACCTTAAGATAAACAATAATCAACTGTGTAATTCTACCACAGGTCTGAAAAATACTCATTGAAGCAAATTTAAAAATTCATTGCCAGAAGAAAACCGGCTCCATGATTCACACCACGGGTGCAATTATTCGCAGAGCAATCATTCAGCGAATAAGCTGCTGACTCCTGCAATCCTGTCAGAAAAAAGAGCAGTCACCGTAAGAATTATTTTACAGGCGTTGCAGGCGGTTTTTCCAATATTTGACATGGCAGCACTTGTAAAACATCAACATGATGTATACTTTTAGTCAAGTATATCTTGGGAGCCGCGCATGAACAAAAAAGATGACAAAAACTCAGATCAGACAATTCACAACGATCAGCTGATACACAAGGAGCTGAGCTGGCAGGCCTTTAATGAAAGAGTTCTGCAGGAGGCCCAGGACAAGAATGTTCCTCTGATAGAGCGTATCAGATTTCTCGGAATTTACTCAAACAACCAGGATGAGTTTTTCAAAGTCAGAGTCGCTGATCTGAAGCGGCAGGTGCTGATAGATCAGTCAAGAACACCAACGGTGGCAGATCCGAACCGGGCAGCAATAATACTGAAGAGAGTACAGGATCGCAGCCTTGCTCTCACTGCCGAATTCAATGAAACCTATGACAAAATTCTCAGGGAACTGAAAAACAACAAGATATATTTCAAGGACTACAACGAAATATCACCGGCTCAGCGCGACTGGATCAAGGCATTCTTCAAAAACACGGTCAAACAGTACATCAGTCCCATCGTTCTGACCGAGGAAATGAACCTTCTGTCATTCCTCAAGGATGCATACACATATCTTGCGGTTGAAATGTTCAACGGCATGGATAAGCAGTATGCACTGGTGGAGATCCCGGCGGATAAGGTTTCCAGAATCATTGAAATTCCTTCAGAAAATCACAATACCAAAAACCTCATGTGGCTGGATAATATCATCCGTGTCTGCCTTGACGACATATTCCACGGTTTTTTCAACTACCAGAGCATTGATGCCTACGCCATTAAAATCAACCGCGATGCCGAATATATTCCATCACAGGAGCTCAACCACTCTGTTCTGGAAAATATGTCGGAGGGTCTCAAGCAGCGTCTGACATCAATACCTACCAGA
Organism: uncultured Aeromonadales bacterium; assembly: GCA_902796095.1. Taxonomy (GTDB): domain Bacteria; phylum Pseudomonadota; class Gammaproteobacteria; order Enterobacterales; family Succinivibrionaceae; genus UBA2804. The sequence continues at coordinate 16,988 of CADBNP010000134.1, forward strand.
CTTGCATGCGATGAAAAAATGCCTGACGCCATGCTGGCCACCTTTGTGTCCAAGCTGAAGATGTCAGGTTTTGATTCTGTTACCAGGGGTCACAGGTACCACAATTTCAAGGATCTTATGGATTTTCCGAATGTAGGCAACGAAAGTATGGAATATCCTCCGATGATGCCTCTTCACTGCCACGACTTCGACCGCTTCGCCACCATGTTCGAAGCCATCAGGGAAAAGGATATTCTTCTGTACTATCCTTACTACACCTTTTCATATATGACGGAATTTCTCCGCCAGTCTTCATATGATCCGTCGGTAATAGCCATAAAAATCAACATATACCGCGTTGCAAGAAACAGCATGATCATAAAGTCACTGATCGATGCAGCCAACAACGGCAAGCAGGTGACTGTTGTGGTCGAACTTAAGGCACGATTCGACGAATCAAACAATATCGAGTGGGCAAAGCTGCTTACAGAGGCCGGAGTCAAGGTTCTCTTCGGCATGCATTCGCTTAAAATCCACTCCAAGCTGTGCATAGTAACAAGAAAGGAAAACGGAAAACTTACACGCTACTGCCATATTGGTACAGGTAATTTCAACGAGAAATCAGCCAGGATCTACACCGACTTTGCTCTCTTCACCAAAAACGAGGAACTGACCCGGGAGGTGGATGATGTATTCGATTTCATCGAGGCTCCTTATATCAAACCTGACTTCCGCAATCTCATGGTATCCCCGATCAATGCCCGCTCAAGGATATATGAACTTATAGACAGCGAAATCACCAACGCCTACAGAGGCATGACGGCAAAAATCACAGTCAAGATAAACAACCTGGTTGATGACGGTGTAATCAACAAGCTCTACCAGGCATCCCAGGCCGGTGTTAAGATTGAAATGATAGTAAGAGGGATGTGCACACTGATCCCGGGAATTGCAGGACTCAGTGACAATATCAGGATTATTTCAATTGTTGATCGCTTCCTTGAGCATCCGCGGGTAATGATTTTCCACAACAACGGCAATGAAAAAATCTATATTTCATCAGCAGACTGGATGACAAGAAATCTCGATCACCGCATCGAAGTCGCAACGCCGATCTTCTCAGAAATTCTGAAGCAGCGGATCAAAGATATCATCAGCATACAGCTCAGGGACAACGTGAAAGCGCGCATAATAGACGAGGCTCAGAAGAACGATTATGTAAAACACCACAAGGGAGCGGAAAAAATCAGATCCCAGGTTGAAATCTACAAATATTTCTCAGAAATAGAAGATCACAGCAACAGTTCGTCTAACAGCAAAAACAGAACCGCACACAAGGATAAATCCGAGCATGCTGATAAAACTGAAGGAAGCGAGAAACACAAAAAAAGAAAAAAGGCAGAAGCGGACAATTCTGACGACTGATTTAATGCAGCCGGGAAATTTCTGAGAATACCCGGCTCCCGGATCTGACGGAGAGTTTTTCACATGCGGATCACCGCACTGAAGACTTCGGAATGACAGGAGGCGGACACCGGCTTCGGCAACGGATCCATGGAAAGACATTAGTCCGAATTTTCAGATCAAAGTACAATATGCCTGCATCGGCATAGTCATCAGACATTCGGACAGTACATTAAACGGGATTATCCATCTTTTCTGCAACCGCTCCGTCACTTGAAACAAACATCAGACTCAACTGATCTTCGGGATCGGCAACAGTCTTCAGTGCACCGGATATCAGATCCGCAGTTTCCTGATCTGAACCTTTCAAACCGTCACTTATTACAACACATTCAAGCATCGGTCTCAGTCCTGCCACTTCAAGAATACCTAATCCGGCGGACAGTGCAATCTGAAACAGAAGTGATGATCCGGCATTCTGCAGATTAACCATACTGCCACTATGATACTCATCCACCACCTCAAGATTAAGCGAGCGCACCGATGTACTTTCCTTTACAGTTTTAAAGCGGTACTGCTCTGAAATCCTGCAGAGATATTTGTCTGCAGCATCTGCCAGCATTTTCACGGTAACATTTTTAGACAACCTGGAAAATCCGTTCTCATATTCCTCATTCGGATCCTCGGGATCTCCACAGAGCAGTTCATGAAGATCAACGCTTTCCTCAAGTCTGCTCTGACACTGCTCATACAGTTCTGCTTCTTCTCTGTATTTCCTGACCACATCTTCACTGCTCCTGATTTCATCAGCCAGTTTCAGGCGCTCTCTGCGCTGTTTTTCTATCCATTCATGGTGCAGAATACCATCGGTCACATCATCAGATGAAACATTCGGAATATTTCTGAGACGCATACCATATTCCTCACGATAAAGGCGCATGGCTGCACTAGCACTTTCAAAAGCTATTTCAGACGCCTCCAGTTCATCATCTATTCTGTCTGCCGATACTCTGAGTTCGCTGTAGAAAGAATTGTCATGAGCCATCAGCTCATCAACCATATCCATTGAAAAATCACTGCTGTCTTCAACGAAATGCCGGATCCCGCTCTGGCTCTCACTTATATCCTCCCTGCAGTCATCAATTTTAGTCTGCAGCTGTTTAAGCGTCTGTTCCGCCACAGTGATATCCCTTGATATCCTCTCAAACTCCAGTGATGCGTTTTTAAGTTTCTGGTTTGTGCTGTCCGCATCAGCAGTCAGAACCTCAAGAGCATGCTCCACAGTATCATCCAGAGTCCTGCTTCTGGAAAATTCCAGCTCCTTGAGTTCATCCGCCGCCCTGGTTTTCTCCTCCACGGCATTCTCCAGACTTGCTCTGCTGCCATCAAGCGTATTCCTGGCCACATTTTCTTCTGTAAGCAGATTCGAATATGCAGCAGTCATTTTCTCGTATTCATCCTTTCTGGAAATGTAGAGAAGACACTCGTTCTTCCAGTCGACAATTGCAGCCTCCTTTTGCGAAATGGACAGACTGTCACGAATGAAGTTGTTGCACAGTTCATCCCACTTGTCTCCCATATAGGCGGTCAGAGTGCTATTCAATTCAGCCGCATCATTCTCATATGTCTCCAGATCAGATTTAAGATTTTTGATTTCTTCCTCGATTCTGCGGCAGGCATCCTCACACTCATCAACCACCCTGCGGCACTGTGAAACATTTTCCTTAGACTGAACTACAGTGTTCTTGAGAACAATATAGTCTCTGAAGGTTCGATCGTTGCGATCCTTGAGATGAAGAAGCTCGTTAAATTCCTTGCTGTAGTTCTCCACCATAGCCTTAATCTGAACCACGGCGTTCGCGATGCTCTGGCTGGTAAAAACTCCGTCACCGTTATGCCAGTGAACAGCGAGATTTCGTTCAGACGTTTTTTCATTAAGATCCTGGCAGATAAAATTCAGTGTCTGTGACATCTGCTCACAGATCTTCTCCTTTTCCGGAAGAACGCCGCTCAGTCTGGCGAATTCTTCTTCATTCCTACCGATGACTGATTTCAACTCATCAAGCTCTCTTATCACCCGTTCATAATCATCGCTGATTTTTACCCTGTTATCAGCCACATCTTTGATAAAACTGTTCAAATCAGAAACCACCGAACCGCAGAGAGGACACTGCTCTCCATCACTGATGTGGCAGCGCAGAGAATCAAGCCTGCCTATTCCATCCAGAGTTTCCTTTACCCTGAGAAGATTCTCTTTTTCAGACTCGAGGCTCTTTATCTTCTCTCTTGCCAGATTCGATGCTACAGAAAGTTCACCTGACATTCTGCGGAACTCTTCAAGTTCATTCTTAACATCTCCGTATTCAGCAAAAAGTCCGGTACACTTATCTATATCAGGCTGCAGGCTGTTAAGAAAATCTATATTTCTGCCAAGAACTGTTATTTTCAGATCAGCAGGATTCTCATCGGCACTGTTTTTCGCCGACGTAATATTCTCCATGGCATAGTCACTGTCATCCGCAGCTCTGCTTGCGGCATTCATCCGCTCCATGGCATCCGCCAGCTCTTTCTTTCTGTCCTCGTGCTGCCGACCCAGATTTTCAAGTTCTTTTGTGGCATTCCTGATACGGGCATCCGTTTCTATATACCTGGTCATGCTGTCAACGACCTTGTCCAGTTCCAGACAGCAGCGATCAAGCTCGGAATGCTGCTCTATATAGGATGAAAGACTGTTCAGATCTTTTTCCATTGCCGAAGCACGGTTTCTCAAAGCAATGATACGCTCCTCTGCAGCAGCGAGTTCTGATTTCTTTTCCTTTACCTCATCCACTATGGAATCATAACGCTGACGCTGTACTGCTATGACACCGTCAAGCCGCTGGGCTGCGGCAATGGCACTTTCCCTCTTTTCACGGCTGGACATAAATTCATCAGCCGTTTTTTCCGCAACTGTCTGAATACTTCTGATCTCATTTCTTTCTGTAATCAGCTGCTCCAGATGATTTTTAAGTTCTGAATACTCCTGCTGCAGTCTTTCCAGAATATTCTGAGAGTTCTTCATCTTGCTGTATTCTATCTGACAGCCTTTAACCAGTCTGTCATACATATCAAGAATGCGTCGATCCTCCTTTGACGCACGCTGACTCTCCTGAAGCTGTCTGTAGCGAGCCTCCGCATTTCTGTAATCCGCAACAGCATCATTAAGGCGTTTCTCACTTTCAAGCAGCATCTCGAAATCATAAATAAGCTTCTCGGTATCATCTGCGCAGCCACGGTTCTCTTCGAGAAAATCAGAGGCATTCTGAAATTCCTCGTAGGTTACTGTTCTTACGTCTTCCCTTTCAGTTTTCAGCTGTCTGATCCTCTGATTGAGAGTATCAAGATACGCACTGGCGTTTCTGATAACACTGCGCGACAGACTTTCACCGATGATTTCACTGAATCTGGACAGTCTGTCAAAACTGCTCGCCTTAAGAAACTTTTTGACGTCATCAAGATCAAGAGCAACTGCCCGGCAACCGTCTGAAAGCTCAATATCTCTGATTCCGGGGATAAGTCTTATCTTTAAAAGTTCTTCTGAGGATTCAAGTTTTCTCCAGCTTCCGTCCGCATTCCTGCAAAAAACAAATTTATCCACCTACGTCCAAACCCCGATGCAGTGCAAAAAAAGACAATATATTTATAAAATTAACAGATCTTTTTACGATACATAGAGCTGCATATCAAGTCAAATATTTTAAACCAGTCGTAAAATATACGTGATCTAAATCAATTTTTTTAATTTGTAGCACAGAAAATTTGCTCTGCATTCAAATTTTAAAATCCATATTTGAGATCCGCCCCGCATGAACGGCACGTTTTTTGCCGATAACCATGCACCGGTGTAAGGACTGACAGGATACCGGCGGATATCATCTCTCCAGAAGAGAAAGATGTTGAAAGTTTCTGCTGATTTCTAATTAGTCAGTCGTGTACGTGGCATCATGTGTTTTCATGATGATATGGGTTATAATTGAGAGTGTTTATTTGTGATAATCAGAAGGATTTGGATTGTATTATGAGTAAGGATTCGGAGTTTAAAGATATGGTTGCTCATTCCGCACCTCAGCTGATAAACCGCCTGTGGGACAGGATAGAAAGCGACTGCTACTACAATTTCGAGGATATACCGGCTGACTACAACCAGATCCATGAGGTAAGAATTGTCAGAGCCGGTTTCAAACCTTCTGCCTACAACTATATTTTCAACAATGTTCTCTATCCCGGTGATATCAGAGCAAACATAGCTGTTGGAAAAATGGTAAATGACATGAAATCAGACTTATTAAGAAAGCTCCTGCATCTGGAGGAAACAGACTGACAGTTTTTATTTCACCGTCGGATAATTACACCGCCTCATCTTCTCTCAATATTCGGGATTTTTTTATGTGGTTCAAAAATTTACGTATCTATCATCTCCGCGAAGAAATCAAAATCAATCAGGAAACTCTTGAAACACAGTTAAACAGTTTCTGTTTTACACACTGCAGCAGTGAACAGACGGAAACACAGGGTTTTGTTCCGCCTCTTGGTGAAAAAACCGACAGCCTTTATCACGTATCCGAAGGACAATTTCTGCTGTGCGCACGTTTTGAAAAGAAACTTCTTCCGGCTTCTGTAATCAAGGATACCCTTGCAGAAAAAATCGAGCAGTTCAGTGAGGAGCACGGACGTGATCCGAAGGGAAAGGAAAAAAATGAACTGAAGGATGCAGTAATGCTCTACCTGCTTCCGAAGGCATTTGCCATTCATTCTGATATTTACGCCTGGATTGATCCTGCCAACCGTCTTGTATACGTGGATGCATCATCCGCAGCCAAGGCTGAATCCGTTCTTTCTCTGATCAGAAAGGCACTGGGAACTCTTCCTGTCGAACCGCTCAGCGTAAACAATGATGTGAGTGTAACCTGCACCAAGTGGCTGCTTAACAACACCGTTCCTTCCCATTTTGATCTGGGAGATCAGATAGTCATGTTCTCAACCCAGAATGAAAAGAAGGTTGTCAATGCCAAAACTGACAATCTGCTGGAGGACGAGATTATCAACCATCTCAAACAGGATAAACTGGTATCAAAAATCGCTCTCTGCTTTGACGAAAGCGTCAGCTTTACCCTTGATACGGATCTGGCAGTAAAGAGAATCAGACTGGCGGATGAATTCATAGTTCATGACGACGATGAACAGGAGGATCCGATGTCCAGACTCATAGCTGACATATACGCCCAGCTGAACCTGTTCGCCAGACTGACGCCTTACATTATCAAAGAGTTCGGCGGTCTGAGTCAGTCATGAGCAGAAAGGTTGAACTTCTGAGTCCGGCAGGTACTCTTAAGAATCTGCGCTACGCCATTGCCTACGGAGCTGATGCCGTCTATGCCGGTCAGCCCCGTTACTCCCTCAGAGTAAGAAACAATGATTTCGATCTGGACAATCTCAGGATTGGAATAGATGAGGCACATGCTCACAATAAAAAAGTTTATGTTGTCGTCAACATACAGCCTCACAATGCAAAGCTCAGAAGTTTTACCGAAGACATGCGGGAGGTGATGGCACTGAAGCCGGATGCCCTCATAATGTCAGATCCCGGACTGATGATGCTGCTGAGAGAACAGTTTCCCGATGCCTGCATCCATCTTTCAGTCCAGGCAAATGCCGTCAACTGGGCTACAGTAAAATTCTATCAGCAGCAGGGGATATCAAGAGTAATTCTTTCCCGTGAACTTTCCCTGGAGGAAATTGAGGAAATCCGCCAGAGATGCCCTGACATCGAACTGGAGGTTTTTGTTCACGGAGCTCTCTGCATGGCATATTCCGGACGCTGCCTGCTGTCCGGATACATGAATCACCGAGATCCAAACCAGGGCACCTGCACCAACGCCTGCAGATGGCTTTACCGCATAAAACCTGGAATCGAGGATGATCTTGGCAATATTGTCGCCCTGCCTCACACTACTCAGCCGGTACTGCTGGAGGAGCCGGAGCGAAAGGACGAGCTCATGAGTGCATTCGAGGATGAACACGGTACCTACATTTTCAACTCGAAGGATCTAAAGGCGGTAAGGCTTGTGGAACGTCTTGTCAATATAGGCGTTGATTCACTCAAAATCGAAGGCAGAACAAAGTCCTTCTACTATGTGGCCAGAACCGCCCAGATTTACAGACAGGCCATAGATGACGCTCTGGCAGGAAAACCTTTCAATCCAGAACTTTCTTCGGAGCTTGACACCCTGGCAGCCCGTGGTTATACCGAAGGTTTCCTGGTAAGACACCGGCACAGTGAATATCAGAATTACGAATACGGTTCATCTGTTTCTGAAAAGGCAAAACTTGCAGGAGAAATTATCGGACGTGAAGGTGAATATGCTGTTGTCGATGTCCGTAATCATTTTGAGGAAGGAGATCGCATTATTGTAATGACTCCGTCCGGACAGTTCGATGCGGTTGTCAGCGGCATGCTTGACAAAGATCATCGTCCGGTAACTGTTGCCCCGGGGGACGGATACAGGATCCTGCTTCCGCTGAAGGACGAAAGAGATCTGTCCTTCGGTATTATTCTGCGGATGCTCTAGGAGCAGGTATGTCATATCAGATTGGCAGGAAGTGCATCAACTGCGATATGTGTGAAATGGAATGCCCCAATCACGCCATCAGCATGGGTGCGGAAATTTACGAAATCGATCCTGACAAATGCACCGAATGCAAAGGATTCTACGACTCGCCAACCTGTGTGAGTGTATGTCCGATCCACTGCATCAAAAAAATAGAAGATTCGGATCCTGACGGTACCGGCAGCCAAAAAGGCAAAACAGCAAAAAAGAATCAGAACTAAAACTGAAGAACCCGGAAGAACCTTTTACAGTGGTTACCCGGGAAATTTGCAGATTTCCGGTTACCGGTTTCCTGTTCAGGCTTAAGATTTCCTGCTTAAGAACGAAACGGTTTCCTGACTATTTCAGTATTTTCAGAAGACTGTTTTCTTTCCGGCAGATTGATTAAAGACATCTGTACTCTGCATATGCCGTGACGATGCATACTATCTGATCCTGTCCGGGAACGTTTCTGATCACCCGTATCTGCTCCAGAACAGTTTAATATCCTTTACAGTATGCTGAAAACTGCATAGATGCATGACGTTCCTGACGGTAAGCATTTCCAGATCCCCTGTTAGTTTTAGAATAAATCTTAAGGAACAATCACCATGAAGCTGAAATTATTACCTGAACAGATCAGCAGCTACAGTGAACTTATTACAGGCAACTATGCCTTTGTAGACAAAACCAGATTTATCGAACTGATTGAAAAAAAAGGTTTAAAGGTTCCTTTATTTCTCCGTCCAAGAAGATTCGGCAAAACTCTGTTTTCAAATATACTTGCTGACTACTATGACATCAGCACCGTCCATATTTTCAATGAACTGTTTGCCGATACCTACATAGGGAAAAATCCCACGCCGAACAGAAATTCATGCTATATCCTCCGACTGGATTTTTCAGGCATCGATTCAAGAAACCTGGAAGCAAACTTTTTCATAAAGGTGAAAAAATATCTTCAGAATTTCTGCATACACTACAGAGACTTGAACCTGAGCATAGATCAGGTTACCGACAGTGCTTCCTCCTTAATCACTCAGTTCTTTTCATCCTTCAGGGCAGCCAGAAGGAATCCAAATGACAGACTGTTCATTATCATTGATGAGTATGACAATTTTGCCAATGAAGTGCTGACGACAGATATTAACCATTTCAGAAATATAACCTCGTCAGACGGTTTTTTAAAAAATTTTTATGCGACTCTTAAGGCGGAATCAGCCAGCCGTGATACGGCCATCTGGAAATTTTTCATAACAGGCGTTTCGTCAATAATGATCAATTCCGTAACATCCGGATTCAATTCCAAAAATATCTCCTTCGATTCGGATTTCAATGAAATGGCAGGATTTACCGAAAATGAACTGAGAGATCTGATCAGTCAGACCATGGAAATGACCGCCTATGATCAAATCTTTACTGAGGACGATCTCATAGCAAAAATGAAGCTTTATTTTGACGGATACTCATTCTGCAGGAAAGGGGGATCTCACCTTTTCAATTCCTCCATGTGCATCAACTATCTCAGCCGGGTCATGGATGAAAAGGAACTCACAAACGATTTCAGTGACGCCAACGTCAGTCTGGACGTCGACAAATTTTCCAGACTGATGAATCTAATCAGGGAGGAGGATCGCATAAAAATTATCAGAAGCATTGCTCAGACCGGCGATAACTGCAACAGCGGATATCTTCCTGGAGCAGTAGTTGAAAATCTGAACATCAACAGAGAAAGGGACTACACCTTCAGTGAGGGTATATCTATGCTTTTTTACCTTGGATATCTGACATTTTACTGTGATGAGGAAAACGAAGAGCCTGTCTTTAAGGTCCCAAATTTAAGCTACAGAAAAATGTTCATGGAGTACTACATTTCACAGTTCTTCAACGAGGGAACCCTGACTGGTGATTACAGAAGACTTGGCAGCTTTGAAAAATCCGGTGACATGGACTCTTTTGTAAAATACCTCGACGAAATCATCACCGGCATACTTCCTGACAACAGAAATGATGTGAATGAACGGGTTATTGTTTCACTGGCCGGAGAAGTTATTCTTACAAATCTCAGGCACTGCAGTCCTTACGTAGAGTATGAGATCAGAATTGACGGCAGAAGAACAAAGGAAAGAGCAGATCTGGTTGTTTTCAATGAGTACAGAAACAGGCCGTCATTTCTGATAGAGTTTAAGTTTCTTCGGGAAACTGCAGAACATAAGGATGCAACAAGAGAAAAAAATATAGAAGAGCAAAAAAGAGAAGCCCGCGAACAAATCAGAAAGTACATGAATGATGACAGACTGAAGATAACACCAAATCTGCAGAAATACATCATCATTTACGCATATGACAGGCTGATCTGGGAGAAATACGAACAGTTCTAACAGTTAAAAATCTTCAGCACCACACAAACAAAAACAGAGAGAATTTCAGACAGTTACATTTTATGCTTCAATTCTCTCTGTACCTGAATTCAGATATCTCAGATCTGAAAATCAGTGGCGTAAATTCCTGAGTGCATCAATTCTTTCATTCAGAGGCGGATGACTTGCAAAGAGTGAAAGGAAAGCTTTTTTCGTATCGGAAATACAGAGAGCCCTGATGGAAGATGATGCTTCAGAATCACTTTCCGTGGATGATGCAGATCCGTGTCTTAAAGCCTCAAGAGCAGCAATCATTTTATCCGCACCCACGGCTTCAGCAGATCCGGCATCAGCTCTGAACTCTCTCCATCTTGAAAACTTCATCAGAATAAGTGTTGCTCCGACTCCGAAAACAACCTGGAATATGGAGCTGATAAATGAATAGACAAGTCTGTACACCATGAAATTGCTGCGGGAATCTCTGCCCTTGGTTAAAGTGTTGGCAATCAGAAGAGCAAAAATCGTGGAGAAAGCATATACAAATGAATTCAGCAGACCCTGAAGAAGTGACGATGTCACCATGTCACCGTTTGCCACATGAGACATCTCATGCCCGAGAACAGCTTCACACTCGTCCCTGCTCATACTGCTGAACAGACCGGTACTTACACATACAAGAGCATTGTTTCTGTTCCAGCCGGTGGCGAAGGCATTCATTTCCCTTGAATTGTAAATACCCACCTCCGGCATGCCGACACCCTTCTTGTCTGCAAGAGCCCTGACCGTATCCACAAGCCAGATCTCATCCTGAGATGACGGAACTTCTATAACCCTTACCTTCATAGCCTTCTTAACCATGAATTTTGACATGAATAGACTGATCAGGGAGCCGCCGAAACCCCACAGGCAGGATATGACAAGAACAGCAACCAGATCACCATCCTTGGTCATATCTATATCAAGAACAGCGAAGGTAACGGTTGCAAAAATTCCGAAAACGAGAAGTATGGCAAGCATCATGCCTATGTAATAGGCACCGCGAGTAAGCATAATAATCTCCTATTTTAAAAACTGAACTAAACTGAATAAATCATACAGCAATGTACATTTCATATCCAGACAACACAAACATTTTACCGAACAAAAACAACCGTAAGGAAAGAACTTAACCTTTTCTCCCGGAGCTGAGCGGGATATTCTTACAAAAACAGCGACTGTGCGGAAACCGATGATGCAGACACTCATTACCTTTGCTTGACTGTATTTCACTTTTTTCTGAACACTGCTGAACGCAGCAGTTCCGGTTATATTTCAAAAAATGATAATCACCTCACAAATTGATTTATAATGAGAACAGAATTTGTTATTTAATTTCCGACCTGCAGCAACGATCTGCACGATGGGAGATACCATGGAACTGACCGGATTACAGATTGCTCTGATACTTTTAACCATGCTTATAATC
>CADBNP010000135.1 GCA_902796095.1 uncultured Aeromonadales bacterium
AAACTTTCCCATATACTTACAGCAGAATTCTTTATCCTTAAAGATCTCCGTGTCTTTAAACCATCTTTCCTGACGGGAAACATCTCCCGGATTCTCCGGATCAAGTGACAGAAAATCACAGAAGGTGGACATGGTGAGGGTCTTACCGAATCGTCTTGGTCTCGTAATAAGCATCACATCAGACTGATTATCCTGAAAAACAGTTCTTATAAAAGCAGTTTTATCTGCGTAATAGCAGTTGCTTTCGATAAGTTCATGAAACAGTTCAGCTCCGACTCGTATTGGTTTCAACATGCTTTTTAACCTCCAGTCAGTTTGGTAATGACACCTTCTAAATTATGACACTCAGCACGGCTAAATTGCTGTGATTACAGTTTCTCAGATCACAACATTGTCACTGAAAATTCAGGTTGATCCCAAACTGTACAGTCTAAATTATGCTCTTTGACTGTATACCTGTCTGCTGTTTATATTAAAACGGGATGAAAGCATTTCTTTAAAGTGCCTGTTTCTGCGCTACTGTCACGTTTTTTGCTATGGTCAGTACCAGAAGCCAGAGCAATATCAGGAGAAGAACGCAGAAGTCACAAAGCAATAAAGAAACTTGTATTGGTTTTTAAGAACCAGTACACCTTACTTATGCACGATTGCAAGGAACAGAACCTTTAAATTACGGCAAAAACCACAGCGACACTGACAGTATTGTAACTGATTTTAAAAAACAAAATCTGATATCTTGTTAAAATAAAAAGGATCGCAATATCTGCGACCCCTATCAGTTAAACTTTATGTACTGTTACTTATGAAAGAATTGCACGCTGGGCATCAGTTTCTGCTCTTAATATTGCAGCTGCCGCTTCCTTGGCCTTGTTGCTCAGGTCATTCATAACATCAGCATGTGATTTCAAAGCTTCCATTGTAGCCTGAAGTGTTGCTATGCCGGCTTCTTTTTCCTTAATTTCAGCTTCTGACATCTGTTTATTGTACTCAGAACCGGAATTTACAGCACTGCTTGCAGCATTTAAAAACGTTCCTGAAGCCTGCGCCTTGGCTGACATGAGACTGCCCTCGGTTTTAATCTTCTGGGCATCAAGCTCCTTTCCATGAAGAATATCTCTTTCAATTTTAAATTCAGACTTGTCAAAAGACTTATTATCAGCAATTGCAGCTTTCTGCGCATCGATCTGGCGCTGATCCAGCTTAATCTTGTCAGCCTGGACCTCGCTCTGCTGATTGAGACCCTTCATTTCCTGTTTTGCGGCTGCTACGCTTAAACCTAAAGTTACAGCTCCTGATACAATCTGAATACCGGCACTTATAAGACCCATGGCAAGAGACTCACCGGCGGTGGATCTGATTTTGTCAGCTATAGCCTGCTGCTGCTGTGCCACATTGTTAATCTTCTGAATGTTCATATCACGGGTATTCTGTTTGTCCTCGGTAGCAAGCTTAGAAAGAAGAACAAGCAGTTCGGCCATTCCACCGCTTATGGACTGCAGTGCTGCGGCCTGCGAATCAGCAGAGTAGTTTCTGGAAGGAGGCGGCAGATTTACCTTGTCACCGCCAGTCTGCTTATCTGCATCAGGTACACAGTCATTTTCACCGCCAACCTTTTTGGTACCCTTATTCTCAGTCCCGCCTACTGACTGGAGATTGATATCCTGGATCCCTAGATTTGAATTGAAATTTAAGTCATTATTTATTGTGTTCATAATAATTATGTCTCCATAAAATCAAAATTCATCCTTTGTTCTGTAAACGTTCAAAACACAGCAGGGTTACAAAAAAATTAAATTTATCCGTAAAATTAAAAATGTTCATCAAATAAGAATCCGAAATTCCATCAGCATACTGCACATCATGATGACGTCACTGGAAAGCATATGCTCACCGGCATTCAGACAAATAAAGAACACCTTGAAACAAAAAAAACGTCGCCCGCAGCTTTTTCCTGAAGGAATTATCTTAAACTGTTAACAGTTAATCAGAGAAACTGCCCCGCCAGAGAATTTACGTAAACAAAGTTAAATTTCTGAAAGGAATCAGCATCCCAAAACAGAAGTCAAAACTCAGATAAGGTGCAGTGATGCTCAGTGTCCGGAGAGTCAACAGCAGTAGAGTAGCTCTGACAAGTCATAAATTTCAGATCCTCCGGTCCGGTCTGTCATCCTGTTTTATGCCGACAGCAAACCTCCTTATCGGAATTCCCTTGCAAAAAAGAACACATTAAAAATTTATCGAGCAAAAAACCTGCAGATACAGATCAATCTACAAATCACAGAAGGAAATCAACCGATGAAAATTCAGGGCGGAAAAACAGGCTCTCTTTCACCCGGCACGCACACATCCATTTCAAAACAGGCAGAAGTCAACGCCTAATCTGAGAAAACTTATGCTCAGAACTTCAGACACAAACATACAGATCAGAGAAACCAGTCTATAAACCGGTTTCTACTGTCCGTCACTAAAAATCAAATAAATAGGAAGTTTTGTCTGTCTAATCTGATTAAGGATACTCAGGCTGTTACAATTGCCGTAGTTGCGATTTCACCTGACTTAATAATATCCTTAACACCCTCCACCATGGCATTAGACTGATCCAGGACCTGCTCCAGATGCTTGGTATCCTGCTCAATCAGCGCCTGAATCATTGCCATGACTTTCTCCAGCTCCTTCTGATCAGCCTTAAGGTTCTCGAGAGAATATCTGTTCAGAGCAGAACCCATGGAAGCTACACCGGATCCTATGGATGTAACGCCGGAAGTGACACCGGTGGAAATCTTGATTACCGTAGCCAGTTTGCCAACATCAGCCGCCTTGGACACAGAAGCTCCGATTCCAGCACCGAGAGAAAACAGGGCAGCGGCAATTGTGATACCCATGGCAATCTTAGGTCCCAGTTCTTCACCAAATATTTTTGTGCAGAGAGCGCCAAGACCTACTTTTCCATCTGTTGCCGCAGAAACACCTGACTCAAGCGCCATCACCGTACCTACAACAGCGGCGGCCAATGCAAGGGATGATCCACCGCTGAATACGGCTCCAGCAACTCCAGCGACAACGCCAACTATGGCTGCAAATATTTTTAATCCCTTTACAAGCTTGTCCCAGAAACTCTGCTTCTCCATCTTTTCGTATTGCTCTTTCATATTGGCAAGGACCTGCTCGTTCTGGCTTTTGCGCATCGTAGCCTTGGCTTTAATTGACTCTATAGTTGTCTTTTTTATGGCATTGGCATTTTCAGTACCAAGCATCTGCATGATGGTATCTTCATCCATTCCCATAATTGATGTGGTCGACTTGCCATCCGTGTTAGGTATTCTGAGACGAGGGGTCTCAGACAGCAGATCGGAAACAGCTTTAAGTTCGGCATCAGGGATATTTAAACCCGCATCCTTAAGAGCAACTTTCAAGTCGCTCATCACCTGGGCACTGTCAAAAACGGAACCTACCCTGTTTAAATCATTATTAACACCAGTCATTTTATAACTCCTTTACAGACTCAATAACCTTGAGTAAATTTTTACCTTTTGCTTTAAATCTTTCGTCGTTTGCATTTCCGTCCCGACCCATAGATTCAAGACTCTTAAAAGCAGCTATTGCATCGCTTCTCTTGCCGGCTTTCAGCAGGCAGATGCCGGAAAAGTACATAGGTTCAGGATCAATAAGTCCGGACTGAACGCAAGCGGTGGCATAAACCTCAGCCGCCTTTTCATACTGACCAAGCTCCTGATATGTAGCGGCAAGTCCCATGGTGTACTTCTGCTCAGTCTGATCATACAGAACAAGAACTCTGAAAATCTTCAATGCATCCTCATAATTCTTGGTCACATAATTCTGGTAGGCCAGGCTGTACAGAGCTTCCATCTGCTCTTCAGTAATTCCCATCAAATCTGCAATGGTGTATCCACTGTCAATAAGCGCTGCATACTTCTTAATGAATTCACCAGCATTTTTATCTATTTCTTCAGCAGTAAACTGGCTGATTTTCGAAACATCATTAACTTCTGACATACAAATTTTCCTTATGACTGTTGTTATAACGATTTAAAACAAAGTAGGTTACAAAATAAAGCGATAAAAGGATAAAAATTCCAGAAGGAACTGAAAATCCCTTTTAGGGAAGTATTTTATGTAAACAAAAAAGATATATGTTTGATAAAAATATCAAATCTGTAATTCTTTTGCAGAAATGTTTCAGCTGCACCCTGAGCACGATCAGAAAGTCTGGTCATTACAGGCTATATTTTATCCAGAGGTAATTCACCATGGGAAGCTGGGTACGCAATTCAGCATGCACTTCTTACTGCACCTGTTACATTTCAGGAAGGACTGACGTCAGAGATTCATGGTTCAGAGAAACATGAGTATTTTTGCTTCAATCACAAAAATACCGCGTCCGTTTTCTGAATTGTAGGTAACTGCCGAAATTTTTCCTGAAGTCATGCAGTGAAATCAGAGAAAACGTTTCCGGAAGATTTTTCAGGACTGTCTAAACTGAAACTCATGATCAGTCTGGATAATTTATGAAGGTTCCGGATTACGATTCCTTCACAGGAAAATATCAAAAAAACATGTATCTCAGTGCATCATACCCAGAAAGGAGAGAAAAACTGTTTCTCTAGATTTTTATCTTATCCAGAGGCTGAACTGAGATTTCGGGTGTAAGTTCCTGATAATCAAGCACCGGAATTTCATAAAAGTCTGCTTCTATCAGACGGCGAAGGTAACGTCTTATATCAATAGAAGCTATGATGACAACCTTGCCCCTGCAGCGTTCGACAGCGCGTCCGACCTCCTTCAGAATGGCTTTGCTGCTGGCAGGATCCAGGGCGAGAAAGGCTCCGGAGGAAGTCTGACGAATAGATTTACGTATGATCTCCTCGGTATTGGGATCAAGCAGAATTGCAGGAAGGAAGTTCTGCGCCGCGCAGTGCTTGTAGCTGATCTGGCGTTTAAGATGCGTTCGGATGTACTCGCACAGCATTACCTGATCCTTTTCCTTCGGTGCCCACTGAATTATCGCTTCAAGAATATTCTTCAGATCACGAATGGAAATCTGCTCCTGGACAAGACGCTTAAGACAGTCGGCAAATTTCTGCAGCGGCATGAGACGCGTAGCCTCATGAACGAGATCCGGAGCCCGCTCCTCCATTTTATCAAGCAGATATTTGGCCTCCTGAAGACCAACGAAATCAGAACAGTGACGGACAAGAACCAGCGACAGATGAAGAGAAATAACCTTGGCATGGGTAAGATAATTAATGCCGAGAGTTTTCAGATTGTCTGTAAACTGCTCCTTTACCCACCAGGATTTTTCTTTCGGAAGAAAAGGAATACCCTCCACCACCGGAATACCCAGCATTCGGATATTGTCAGGATCGTCCCGAACAAGAACACAGTCCTTCTCTAGAGTTCCATGTGTAATCGGGATCTCGTTCAAATTGAGAATATATTCGTTGTCGGGAAGATTCGGATTCTCACGGAGATGAACACCGGGAAAAGGAACGCCGAGATCAAAATAAAGGACACGTCTGAGTGAGGCAAGCTCGAAATTAAGCTCTTCAAAATCAAGCAGATTGGACAAACTCGGTGAAATGTCGAGGATCAGAGGAACAACCGGTGAAAACTCCTCTGAGGCATCAGGATCATAATCCACCTTGCGGTTCTTTTCAGTAGTAGCCTTAAGAGTTGATTTAATGTCAGCCTTGGGATCCTTCTTAACCTCCGTATGATCTCTGATGTACTGAAGTGAATAGCCTACACCGGCCAGAAGCAGAGCAAGAGAAAACAGCTGCGGCTTTGGAAATCCCGGAACAAGGGCAAAAAGGAAAACAAGAGCGGCGGCTATCATTATGGCCCTTGGCTGTCCGAATATCTGGTTACCGATCTGGGCTCCAACATTGTTGCTTTCCTCTCCGGAGCGGGTGACAAGAATACCGGCAGAAATGGCTATCAGGAGAGAAGGGATCTGAGATACAAGTCCGTCACCGATGGTAAGAATACCGTAAAGCTGAAGTGCGTCACCGGCGGAAGTTCCGTTCTGTGTCACGCCGATGATCGTGCCCGCTACAATATTGACAGCTGCAACAAGGAGACCTGCAATGGCGTCTCCCTTTACAAACTTCATGGCACCATCCATGGCGCCATACATCTGACTTTCCTTTGCCACACGGTTTCTTCTGAGCTGGGCCTCGTCTGAGGTGATTGCTCCCGCACGAAGATCTGCATCAATTGACATCTGTTTGCCAGGCATGGCGTCAAGGGAGAACCTGGCACCTACTTCAGAAACACGCTCGGCACCCTTTGCTATAACCAGAAACTGAACAATGGAAATAATTATAAAAACAACTGCACCGACAATAAAATTTCCGCCTACAGCGAACTCACCGAAGGTAAAAATGATTTCTCCGGCATCCGCCTGCAAAAGTATAAGACGCGTGGTTGAAATGTTAAGACCGACACGAAAAAGTGTTGTAAAAAGAAGAAGAGTCGGAAATGATGAAAAAGCCAGCACATTCGGAACGTACATGGTCATCATCAGAATAATAAACGATGCACCAAGATTTATGCTGATGAGAAGATCCACCATAGGTGTCGGGAGCGGAATGATCATAAGAACGATAACCGCTACAATGAGACCTACAAGGATAAAATCCGAATGAGACGCAATGGACGTTGAGCCCTTTTTCGCAAGATCGAAAAAACTCACATTGCCTTCCTTCCACTATCTGTTAAAAATTTAATAAGCTGTTTTGACTCGACCTCACGCCCAAGCTTAAGCAGTGCCCTCGCTCTCAAAAGCAGAACCGAACGCTGGATGCTCTTATTGGAATTAAAGAAGGACATATCCTCCGTATGATCTATGACATGCTTATAGTCCATAAGTCTGTCACAGCATCTTACAAGCATTCCCTTTGCCCAGACATTTTTATTATCAAACTTGAGAATGACACTGACTGCCCTGTAGCAGCTGTCGAACAGGTTGACTTTAAAATAAAAAAAAGCCAGGATTTTCAACGTCTCAATGTCAGAAGAATTAAGAATTTCTGTTTGGTTCATCTAATTAATTAAGCATCAGGCTGCAGTACATCCGGAGAAGCTCATTGTTGTTAAGAAGCTGAGCAACATCATTTCTGAGAAACTCGGACACATCAGAGTCATTAACATTCTTTAGTTTGTCTGACAAACTGTCAAGACTCTGCTGCAGTTTGAAAGGCTGAAGAAGTTCCCTGTTTTCCGGTTCAAAGTCAAAAGGTTCAGACACCCGGTTCTGAAAGGCATCCTTTACATAAAGCTCCTCTATTTTGACATCCTGCGAAATACCGTGAACGATATTACTGGCGGCAGGAAGATGATCGTCCGCCATCGGCGGAAGAGGAGTATCAAGACCGAGTCCTACGTTAAAAATATCACTTGCCATAACTTATAATCTCCTCATACTGTCTTTTAAGCAGAAGAATACTGTTCTCAATATCAGAAGAAGTAGCATCAAACGGAATATCAGTCATCATCAGAAGATAATTTCTTGAAGCACCAACCGAAAACGGAATAAGATTGACTGATGCGTGTGAAGATCGCTTTAAAAACTTCAAAAGCTCCTGATTCTCATATTCAGCGACAGGAATTCTCAGAGAAAGTATACAGTCAAGAGGAACAGAAACTGTAAGATCCTCATTCTGAAGCTGATCAGACTTTCTGTATTCAAGAGAAAACATCAAATCTCCATCAATCCTGAAACTTACAGGATGCTCCCTGTCGAAATCACATATATCAACACCAATTCGGGATGCAAACTTCTGTACCTCTTCACTAATCATAATCAGTTACCACCGGCCTCCAGCCACTCATCCTCAGCATCAACCAGACCGTTGACAAACTGCTCAACAGACTGAATAACTCTGAGTCTTACCTCATCATTATCAAAAAGTTCAGAACCGAGATTACGGCAGCAGGTCAGCAAATCCTGAGCAATAAGAACTTCTTTGTCAGGTCTCTGCTTCGAAACAGCGCTGTACAGTTCTCTTATTGAAACAGGAGCAATAAAACGCTGCTTTGACATATTGAGCAGTCCCGTAAGGATTTTTGCAGGACTGATGCTGACATTGCTGATTCCGTGTGCAGATGAAAGTCTGTTCACAAAATTGCCCAATATGGATTTGCCGCTGTTAAGGCTTCTCGCGTAGCTGAGATTTTTACCAACAAATTCAAGGTAAACCTGCTCTTTTGAAGAAACCTGACTTGCCATATCTGCACCAAGGGACTTAAGCATGAACTCTATTCCCTCATCAATACGATCAGCTCCGAACTTCTCCTCGATATATTCGAGCATTTTCTCAGGCTCATTGCAGTTATTTGAAAGTTCAGCATAATTTTCAGAAAGATTTACGCTGTCTCCCAGATCACTTTCAGCTGCAACCTCCATTGCGTTGAGTGCTGCCTGAATTTCACCTGATTTTTCCCTGTACAGCAAATCTGCCGTTTCTCGAAGGAACTGCTTGAATTCCGGATCTTTCTCCTCCTGGGCAGCCTTCATAAGATGAGCATAATTTGAAGCAGGCTGACCACCCAGATTTCTCAGATCAGTAAGAAGTCTGCGGTGATCTCTTGTCTTTGATCCGCGATAATTGTCAGTGACGCGTTTTCTTGCCTCAAAATCAGCATTATGAAACTTGGCGATAAGATCGGCAAATTCCATCGCTTTCTCAACAGTAAGAATAGAAACATTCTGTTTCTGGCGTCGATCCGCTAACTTCTGTTTTTTAGAGTTGTCAACCCCGAAGGTTGCTTCCTCGGCTGCATCCTGAACTGCAGAAACAGGATCCTGATCCAGTTCGAAGGACATGCCATTAATCTGTCCCTGTGTTCTTAAATTTGCGGCATCACCATTCAGACCCATCTGCCCGCTAAGCTGCTGCATACTATCAATATTGTTGTTAACATTCAACATGACATATACCCCTTAATATCTAACTCTTTCTGTGAAAACGAACCAACACAGAAGCGGTTACAGCAAAAAACTCTTTGAGCAACTAATATCCAACCAGCATATTGCAATTATTAAGACCTGCAAACTCTGTTGACGCAAATGATCAAGGATGCGATCACACAAATGACACAATCGAATTCTAACATATATAAAAATACAGTATCATCCCAGAAGTGATGTTTTTATCCAATAATAGAAAGGTATCACACTACACTCAAAAACATCCGGCTGTGCACTTTAGAGTGTAATTTATAATAGAACACTATTATAGGTAAGATAAATTTAGCATTATAATATTTCCTTGTAAGTTCAGATAACTTATGAGGATATTGTTATGCCGCGCCACACTCCAGTTTTAAATATCAATCAAAATGATATTATTACGCTTAAAAACGTTATAAAAAGCTCCCAGACGGACTCCAGTATTTACAAGAGAGCATCAGTAGTACTTGAATGTGCAAACGGGACGCAGGGTAAAATCATAGCGGAGAAGTATAAGGTGACTCCAAACATGGTTATAGACTGGAGGCGTAAATTTGAAGAAGGCGGGGTTACCGAATTATTATCTGATGCACCGAGAGCCGGGAGGCGTGGAAACGGCAGCGAACCGCTTGAAGAAAAAATCAGGGCAGCAATATCTAAACCGCATGAATCCGGTCAGAATTGGACATCGGCTTTACTTGCTGACCATCTGGGCGAAAAGTTGAATACTGTCAAAGTTGCTCTTAACAGGATGGGGATTAGTCTTGAACGCAGGCGTAAATGGGAAATTGAATTACCTTCAGGTGTTGAGGCTCAGAATATTGAATTGGCAGGCGTATATCTTTCTTCTGATACGAGAATATTGCTGCTGGCGATATCACCTGCAGAAAACCCGCCGATGTTTTCATCCGGCCATTTTCTTACTGCCAGCAGTTCAACAGCAAGGCTGATGCAGAATATAAGCGAGAAAGGCGAATTTGCATTGGCACAGGCTCTGAATACCGTCGCATCGGTAAACAGATTTTCACCAGAGAACAAAAAGCGAAAGAGCACAGTTCCTCTGGATTTTGTAAGGCAGGTGAATGATGCTGTCACTTCCTTTGGTGCGGAGTTGTTCGCAATAGTGAGCTGTCCTGACAGAACGCAGTTTTTAAACGGTCTGCCTGTCAGATACAACTTTGCGGAGTCTGTTTCAGCATGGCATGAGATTATAAAATCATGGTTTGCCGCTTTGGGAAAAGAAGAGTCGGCAACAGGAGAAATAATCCGCGGTTTTGAAAAATGGAACAGGGCTGTGGCTACGGCGGATATGGAGCAGTTTGTCTGGAAAGCAAATATCCCTGAGAAAAACCACAGGAACAGCAGTCAGAATGCTAAGACAGATAAAGAGCATCCGGAATGCTCAGACACTGTTGTCACTGCAAATTCTGCAGTTTGTCCTGAAGACGGCAATATCGTCACATTTACTATAGAATACGTTGATTCCCAAAACAGAAAGGTGAGCAGCACCATAGCGCTTGAGAACGGAATACCAAATCTTGATTCATATAAAAAAGCGGGGAACATTGATGAATA
>CADBNP010000136.1 GCA_902796095.1 uncultured Aeromonadales bacterium
CAGCACACATTGTTCATTTTCATCTGAGGAAGTGCAGAAAGACTTCTGCATTCCTTGAACATACCTTCGGCTGTTATGACATTCTCAAGAAAAAAGCAAGGAACGGAAGTAAGTGCCGAACAGCCGTGAAACATGTAATTTGCAAACAGGAGAGACGATGTGTCAAGACGGGGAACTGATCTCAGATTGAAACACCCTTCAAACATATAGCTCATATCCTGAACTCTGGATGTTTCAAACTCGGGTATCTGTGTAAGTGCCCGACATCCGGCCAGCATTCCTGTCATATCCTCTACACCTGATGTACGGAGTTCCGGAAGTTCTGATAAGCTGGAACAGTAGGCAAAGGTATAGCAGAGACTTGTTACATGACTGATATCAAAATCAGGGATTCTGGTCAGATTGGCACACCAGTAGAAAAGATAATCCAGACTGTGACATTCGGGACCGATGACAATTCCGAAATCAACAATCACCAGATCCTCGGTGAGAGAATAAAAAGGAGAATCATATGAACCCTTTAAATCATAGTTTATAACAAGCGTGAAATTTCTAAAGTCACTGTTGTTGTACACAGACAGGAAATTACACACATCTCTCGGTGAATTTAAAGTAATATGGAGGTGATTCTCATTCACTTCTGCAGGATCCGAACTCTGTTAACCATTAAAAAAAGTATCAGAAATAAAAAAACAAGCCAAACAATTTAGATCAGCAACAACTACTACCCGACCAGGAATATGCTAACATTTAAGAACGTATGTCCGGTTATTCATCAATCACAAAAAAAATAATCTGCAGAAAACAATTTGAATCTGCCGATTCAGAAAAAGCTGTTCAGTACAGATTTTAAACAGGAATTGCAATGTCAGAAAAAATCACACCAAAAACCGTTTTTAGTACCTTCAGTTTCTGTCTGAAATTTCTGTTTATTGTTTCAATCTCCGGTGCTGTCTTAATCTGCAGGGCTGATGTTCAGGAAAAATGTCTGCAGACATCGGCAACAGGAAGTGATCTCTCCGCTTTACGCTACTGCCGTGCCGCTGCAGAAGATCAGAAAAATCACAATTTTTCTGTTTTCATGGCCTACGCTGAAATACTGAAAAAACCTGTGAACAGAATGCCTCCAAAACTGGATCTTGCAGAAAAATCCTACATGAAGGCAGAAGCTGTTGATCCTGAAAACCCTGCATCATACTTCAGTCTGGGTATTCTGCTATACCGACAGCACAGGTATGATGAAGCTCTTGCACAGTTCAGAATGGCGGCAGATCTGAATCACACTGATGCAATCTGTCATTCGGCCCTCATGATCTCCAAAGGACAGGGAACTGTCAGTAAACCGAGAGAATCGTTTGAACTCTTCAAAAAAGCCGCACTCGGCGGAGAACCGAGAGCACAGCGGGCACTCAGAGACTACTACAGTCTTGGAACACCCGAACTCAATGTTAAGGAAAGCTATTTCTGGGCACTTGCCGCCAGTGAAAACGGAGACTATCTCGCCAGATCCAATATCGACTCAATTTCAAGAAGACTTTCTGAACAGGAACAGCAGATCCAGCAGAACAGACTGGCTGAATGGCTGGAAACACTGGGAGACAGCGAAAAAGAGTGCATTCGTCTCCATGAAATAAAAAGCATGAACGCTGCTCTTGGATTTTGCCTGAGAGCTGTCGGGAAATCAAAATCCCCTCTTGTCTACGAAATACTCGGCGATCTTTATATGTCGGAAACTGCCGGAAATCCTCCGGATACCGCAAGAGCTGTTCAGTGGTATCAGAGAGCCTCCGCTGCCGGCAGCATCAACGCCTCCTACAAGATTGGCTCAATCTACAATCAGCAGATGAGAGGACTTACTGCAGCAGAAAGTCAGAAAAGAGCATTTGAATACTTCAGTCAGGCCGCCGCAGGAAACCATCAGAACGCTGCACTGATGGTCGGCATCGCCTATGAAACAGGCAGAGGAATACTGAAAAACAGAAATGAAGCCATACGCTGGTACAGAAAGGCAGCTCTGGCAGGAAACGAGGAGGCGGCGTACAGACTCGGAAGCATGCTGAATGACGGGGGAGAATACAGGGATGCAGTGTTCTGGCTGAGCATTGCAAATCTGTGGGGCTACAGAACGGCAGAAGCCAAACTGAAATCAGTTCAGAGAAAACTGAGCTCTTCCAAAATGAAAGAAACATCTGCAGAAGTTCAGAAATTCATATCCGACGATCTTAAATAGCAGGTAAAGAAGCCAAATAATCTGGCACAAAAACTGCATCAGCAGTTTAAGATAAAAACATAACCATGTATATAATATGAAAATACCGGCACAGATTTTACTTATCTCCTGTCTTTCTGCATCAGGCATTCTGAACGCAGATGCAGCAGGCATAACCTTTGGCGGAAGAAATGCACAGACAAACGCCATGTCGGCAGCCGCCATGAACAAAATGGATATAGAAGCCAGATGCACAAATGCCATCAGCCGAACAGGTTCTGATTCAGTTACCGGTCTGTTCTGCCGTCTGAACGGTACGACAATGAACATATACCTTTCTCTGTCCGATGAAGCCATCATTGAAATCGCACAGGATCCAAATGCTGTTGCCAATCTTTCGGCCGTTCGTCAGAATCTGCTGATCCAGGCATGTAACAGAAACTCCATGCTTGTGCAGGGATCCTACAACACAGTAAAGTACAACCTGGTGGACAAGTACAGGAACGAGATAGCAAGTTATACAATCCACCGTACCGAATGCAGATAACAGCATTACTCATCAATCGATCTCTCTTCTGATGTCTGATAGAATATCAGATCAGAAGGAGATTCAAATGTCCAGTCATTTCACACCGCAGAGATCAGTCAGACTTCTGTTTTTTCTTGTTCTGATAGTTGCAGGCACCTACTTTCTCATGGATTATTTTACAGTTCCGAAATCTGATGAACCAAAGATTCCGGAATTGACGGCAAACTGTATTAAACTGAAAAAGATTGTTATTGACGAGAGCATCACCGACGTAAACTGCAGTCATGAAAATGACACCGACAGGTACTTTTTTTCTGTGTCAGATGAATTCAAAACAAGGGCGGAAAAGGAGTTTCCTTTTAAAAAGCTGGTGATAAACTGCAGGACAAAGGAAGCTGTCACTGCAGTAAAGCGGAATGACTCTACTACGGACGAGGAACTTGAAGAATTCATAAAAGAAAGGAATTTCTGTACCAGTCAGGATTTTTTTACCAGTCATACCGAATACAGCTATGTTGATCAAAACAATATGCCATTTCTGGTAATCGATTTTCTGACAGAATGAATAACAGCATAACGTTCTTTACAACACAAAATTTAAATTGAACCGATCCGCATGGATCCATGTTTTAGGATCGCAGTGACACAATGAAACCGTTGCTCAGGTGGCAAAGCTGCAAACACTGAAGCTGTATCTCCTGACTTCAGTTCAGTGGAGTATAGAATCTGTCAATTAAAGTCAACAATCATCCTGGAGTACACATAACAAATGAAAATTACTCATCTGATTCTTCCCGCAATGCTTGTTTTTACGGCACCGGTTTTCGCTGTCGATGTGACAACCGAGGATCAGAATTCCTTAACTGCCAAACGGATCAGCGCCATGTGCGAAAAAATGAAGCCGACCGTTTACACAAGGAACGACGCCGGAACAATCACACGCAAGGGCTGCAGTTTCAGGGATCACACCTACACCATAATATATGAAGTTAACGGCGAAGAAAAATACGTTAAGGATATGAGAGAAAGCGGCATCATTAATCAGAACGCCAAAAACGGAGATAAGGAGGAAATGAAAAGATACTGCAAATCATACTCCTGGCTCTACAGTACGAAAAACCTGACAAAAAAAATTGCTGTTGAATATCAGGATACCACCGGAAAGGTTATTGCATCGAAATTCATAGATGTTAATGACTGTTCAAAACTTTGAGATCTCTGAAAAGATTAGGTTCAGACAGTCAGAACCATCTTTTCTCAGGCTGGAATGCAGAACACATACAGATACACCAAAACGGAGGATAAATATGGCTCTTCTTCAGACAGGTGAAACAATATCAGATTTTACACTGCTCGATCAGGACGGAAACGGGCACTCTCTCGCAGAACTCAGTCAAAAACTGATCCTTCTTTATTTCTACCCGAAAGCCATGACACCGGGCTGCACAACGCAGGCATGTCTTATCAGAGATACGCAAACTGAAATCAGTAAAAGGGGACTCACTGTGATCGGAATAAGCTGCGATGCCCCAGCAAGGCTGAAAAAATTCCAGGAAAAGGAACAGCTTAACTTTATGCTTCTGTCAGATCCCGATCATTCCGTATGCAGTTATTTCGGAGTGTGGGGGAAGAAAAAGATGGCCGGACGCGAATATGAAGGAATACACCGCAGCAGTTTTCTCATTCGTGACGGCAGGATCCTGGCTTCATTTCCTAAAATCAGTCCAAAAACTCATCTGACCGAAATATTCACCTGGATGGACAGCAATCTGTGAAACAGGCCTTGATGCAAACTTAAATAAAATCGTGATCTCAAGCCCAAAACGGATCATGATTTTTGTTTTTTTATACCACATGAGCATTTTTTACATAAAAAGAAACATATACCCGTTTTGTGTTCCCGCAATTATCTCATTCCTGTCTTAATAATTCTGTACGCTCTTTCCGTATTGTCGTACAGTTCCCGAATTGGGCGGAATGGTTCGACAGCGCTATGTTTTACCTCCTTAGCATCACGCAAAACAATGTTGTATCATTCCGCCCTTCCTTGTGCTGCCCGCTCAAAATAACATTAAAAAATCATAATGCACATTAAATGTTTATAAAGACACATTAAAACAACATAATAAAGTTATTATACGCGGGGATTGTACCAGTCCTTTTCCATGTTTACCACATGCAAAATACAACCTTCCAGTTTTCAAATGAGTAAAAAGCTCAGTTTTGTTTTGCTCATTCTTCATACATTTTCAATTTTGCGTGGTATGTTGCAAGTTTGATCTTTTTTTTTATGTAAAGCTGGCATCATTCCGCAATCTATATATAACCTAAAACAAGAGACTCTGAAGAGGACTATATGGAAAGTAGCGTAAAGATAAAATCGAAATTACACCTCACAGCAGGTATGCTGCTTATCATTACTGGGATCTTCGGATTTCTTTTCGGCATATGCGGAAACCACATTGCACCGATTGTACTGGTAATACTCGGAAGTTACATCTACAGAATGTATCTCGAGGAAGAACACCAGTTGACTGTCAGATCAGATGTTGAGGCGGCAGCTCTCACCGGAAGTTCCTGCAAAACAAGAATAACACGAACCAACATGAAAAGTTCCGGAATTGAGAGAGAACTGGTTATAGATCAGGCGAATCATTTTATTCCCCAGAGACTGTTCTATAATTTTGACTCTGTTCAGAAATACGTCAGAAAGTACTGGTCCATAGACAGTTTTATTCAGAGAATGAATGAACTTGCAGACAGGGCGAGCAGTTCACTGAAGAGGTTTGTATTTCCGGAAAGTCTCAGGGTTCGTCTTGTAAGATATATAACCGGTGCATCACCGCCCTGACTCTAATACATGGTAGTTACTCCTTTTAGTGCCGGTTCGTCTGGCACTTTTTTTTGAGAAAAGCAGGTCTTTTATGAGCTCCCAGGACAAAGAAAAAAATACAAAACAGAGAGATTACTCTTCACAGCGGCAGGAGGAGCCTGACTTTGATCCAAGAAAACTGCCAATATTAAAAAAAATCAAATGGCTTTTCTTTTCTTCCCAAAGCAGCCCCAAAAAAGAAGATGAGGAAAGTAAAAATACGGCAAACAGGAAAGAGATAAGGAAAGAGCTGACAGAGGAAGAATTAAGACAGATTGAAATAGCCAAAAGGAAAAGAAAAAACATCATTATTTTCATATGTCTGGTGGCAGCGGCTCTGATAAGCTTCGGTTCATATTACTGCTACTACATATCCACCCATGTAACGGAAAAAGACATTCAGAAATGCAAAAAATTCTATAAGGAAGAAAATTATCCAAAAGCCTTCAAATACTGCTACAAGGCCAGGGATATGCAGATCCCTGAAATTTCATACTACATTGCCCAGATGTTTGAGACAGGAAAGGGACTGCCTCCAAAGAAATTTGATTTAAGGCAGAGTCGCGCCCTTGCCCTTAAATACTATGACAATGCAGCGTCAAAAGATTTTTTAAAAGCCCAGATCAAGCTTGGAAATGACTACATGGACGGCAGCACCCTGACAAAGGGCGATGAGGATGTGGCAATCAAATGGCTCCGGCATGCGGCAAGACACAATCATGATCCATCAAAGGAAAGACTCGTGTCACTGTTGCTGAAAACAAAAAGAATTCAGGAGGCAATAGAATGGCTCAAAGATCTTTCGGAAAGCAACAACTATGATGCCAGCTACCAGCTTGCAGAGCTGTATTCCTCCGGTGAAAACATGAAACCTGATTATGAAAAAGCTTTCGCATACTGCAAAGCTGCAGCATCCGGGGGACATGCCGATGCCGAGCATCTGCTGGCACTGATGTATGAAAGCGGACTCGGAACAAAACCCGACTTCGAGCAGGCATACATATACGAAACCAGAGCTGCATCCCACGGTTCTGTCGAGGCTGCATACCAGAGTGGCATAATGTCAGAAAACGGCATCGGAACAGAGCCTGACATGGAAAAGGCCAAGGAATACTATGAATCCGCTGCCACACTCGGTCATGACGGAGCTGCATTTAAGCTTGGCTACTTTTATGAAAACGGCATCGGAACTAAAAGAGACTACTTTCAGGCTCTTACATGGTATACAACAGCTGCAAATAACGGCAATTCATCTGCAATGGTAGCTCTTGGCAGAATGTATCAGAATGGCAACGGTACGCCGGCAAATCACGAAGAAGCTTTTTTCTGGTACCAAAAAGCCGCCGAGGAACCGAATCTTGAAGCATATTTCAATCTCGGACTGGCCTATGTCAAAGGCATCGGAACAAAACCTGACGTAAAAAAGGCACAGGAATACTTTACCATAGTGGCAGCGTCAGGTTACGCACCGGCCGAATATGAACTTGGACTTATCTATTTTCAGATGGAGAAGTATGATCTGGCGGCAAACTGGTTCAAAAAGGCACTGAATCAGGGACATTCCTTCAGTGCAGCCTATCTTGGATTCATGGCTGCCAGGGGACTCGGAGAAAACACGAGCAACTACATGGCTTACTTCTACTTTCTTATCAGCAATGAACTCTACCCTAACGATACCACAAAAGACAACATTCAGCTGATCAAAAGCCA
>CADBNP010000137.1 GCA_902796095.1 uncultured Aeromonadales bacterium
CAGCGGAACATAATCACCGGCAAAAAAGAAATCCAGATTTAATTTCTCATTGATAATCTGGCTGTTGACACCCACCTGCAGCGTCTTCTCTGAAGTGACAATCTTCGGATCAAAATAATTGAGAGTAGGACCGGAGCCATAGACAATAACATCCCTGCCCTTTATAAGCTCTCTGACTTCATTGATAAAACCTCCGTTACGTCTGAACACATCAACATCCCTGTGCAGAGAATCAAGTGCTCCAGGAAAATTCGTTACCAAATCAACCCCGGCATTGCAGAGAGACTGCACAATGCTGAGAGCTGGTTTAAGCCCGAAATTCCAGTTGTTAATATAGCCGCCGTCCCGTAGAGTACAGTCACGTATTGAAATTTCACCCATTTTTTAAATCCACTCTCTTCACAACACATTTCGTACTGCAGTTTCCAGTACGAATTACCACTGTCACTTTTACTTACACATTTATGATGTTTCCGCAATCCGGAGAGTCCGCACAGATTAAATTGTCGTCAGGATCTTATACTCGTCACCGATCAGTCCCTTAGAATCAGCATACTCCTTCGTATATACATCACGGTCGAAAATACCCTTCATGTTCACAGGATTTACAGAAATGATTTCAGACCTGTAACCCAGTTTTTTCTTCATTTCCCTTACCTGTGTAAACGCCCTGATGGCCTTCTCGTCAGATACAAATTTTTTCTTGTGGGAATCAGCCTCCACATCCACCGGAGATTCACTGTCCTGGTTTTCATAGCTGATTCGAATTCTTCCGTCGGCATAGAAACTGCCGCCCTGATCAAAACCCACAAGATATATTCTGCGGGCTCCGCAGAACATGGATATCTGCAGAGGAACCTGACCTATGGAGCATGAGGAGAAGAGAAGTCTGGAATAATGTCTCTGTAAGGCCTGCCTGAAGCTGTTGGTGTAGTACAGAATGTTGATGTCATCAGGGAGCCGATTCACGAAGGAATCAGGAATGTGTGTCTTGTGAGTCTTTCCGTCATTTTCATTCACGCCGTACTTCCTGGTCAGGCATATTTTCATTCCGGCATTCTTTTTTTCAATGAGCACTTCTGGAGTGATATTGTTTTTCTTCAGCGGAACATAATCACCGGCAAAAAAGAAATCCAACTTTAATTTCTCATTGATAATCTGGCTGTTGACACCCATCTGCAGCGTCTTCTCTGAAGTGATAATCTTCGGATCAAAATAATTGAGAGTCGGACCGGAGCCATAGACAATAACATCCCTGCCCTTTATAAGTTCTCTGACTTCATTGATAAAAACCCCGTTATGTCTGAACACATCAATATCCCTGTGCAGAAAATCAAGTGCTCCCGGAAAATTCGTTATTAAAAATTCACTCAGAGAATTAAGATCCAGATTTAAATTCAATTCGTTCATAAAACAACCACAACCGTCAATAAAAAATCAGTCTTACAGAAACAAACAGGTTAATTGCCCCGCGGAATGCTTCTGCATCCGCCTCCTGCGAGAAGACAGGTTCCAGCCAGCACGTCGCAGTTTTCAGACATGAGATAACCCACAACCTCAGCTATTTCCTCAGGTCTGATAACACGCTGAATACCGTTGTCAGTCCAGATTTCGCCCTCTCTTCTGCCGTCGGTATACTTTTTAAGATGAGGCATCATTCCCGTATCTGTCGAGCCGGGCTCCACACCGTTAAGAATAATACCTCTCTTGGCAAGATGCTTTCCATAGGCATGGACTAAACCGGAAAGAGCATTCTTCGAAATCTGATAGACGCTCTGCATGTCACGGTGGGCGGAAATCGAGGAAACAGCACAGATATTTGCCCTGAGATTTCTCTCATACATAAAATTAGAGTAATTTCTTATAAGGAAAAAAGGACCCTTCAGGTTGATGTTCATAACTCTGTCGTAGTCTTTTTCCGATATGTTAAAGCCCTTCCAGCTGGCGGCACTGAAGTTAACACCGCTGGAAATCACCAGACCGTCGGGAAAAACACCGAGCCTTCCATGAATGGAATTCAGAAGTTCGATATGGGTGTCAACAGAAGCAATATCAAACTGACTGGTTAACACCTTCTGATCAGCAGCAGTCTTTACCAGGGAGTTTTCGGCCTTATGAAGTTTTTCCACAGATCGTCCCGCCAGAATAACTGACCTGACTCCGCAGTTAAGCAGAAACTGTGCCGTGGCATAACCGATTCCGCTGGCTCCGCCTATTATCAATATATTTTTTGGTCTAATATCTAATTTCATAAAATTTCATCAGCAGAACAAAACAGACCTGCTCCATATCAGGAACAGTCCGACACTGCACCATCACCGAATAACAAAAAACTGATGCAACACCGATGATTCATACGCGAAACAGGATCCTGCATGACTCGAACCATGTACGGTGACGGTACAGTTTCTGAATAAAATCAGTCGCAGAAAACCTCAAAAAACAGCGGTTTCTTCGGCTCATCAGAGATGAAATACCTGATTTTCTCATCGTATTCCTCTCTGGTTGCAGCGGAAATATAATCAAATCCGGTGGATTCAACCCAGCCCCTGGCCGAAGTGTTGTGAGCAGACGTAATACCCTTTAGTTTATGTCCTCTCAGCAGACCTGAGCCGTTGTTGTTCACCAGCAGGATCCTGACCGAACTGTTCAGTTCCTTGCTCCAGATGCTGTTCAAATCATAAAAGAAGGAAAGATCACCCACCAGAAGGAAACATTTTCTTCCGGTAACAACCGAACACTGACCAAGGAAGGTGGATGTACATCCGTCGATACCGTTGGTTCCCATGTTGCAGAACACATCCACACTTTCATCTATGGCATATCTTCTGCAGTCATAAAAGCTCAGACCCACACCGAGATGAAGAACGGAATCCTTCGGTATGGCCGGCAGGAAGACGGACTGGACATAATTCGAGGTGAACCCCTTTATCTCAGGAGCGGAATAGCGATCATTTAATTCCTTCCACTTGCTGAAATACTTTCCGTCATTCTCAATATCTCCGGCATTTTTTGAGAAAAACTCAAAAAAATGATCCTGCGTCATTTCCAGCACTGAAGACAGTCTGAAGTACATATCTCTGACCTGACCTGACGG
>CADBNP010000138.1 GCA_902796095.1 uncultured Aeromonadales bacterium
ATTACTTTGTCCATTGTGCAATTTTGCATTTGATACCAAAGTATCACTTTGGTGATATAAAATCAAAAACTCTTTAGGTAAAATATCACCGTAGTGATAGTGATTAAACAGTAGCTGGCAGCGACGTTTTCATGCGGTTATTACCTTGAGTTTCCTTGAATTTAGTGTGGAAATTTTTTCTGCATGTGCCCCGTTTCTCTGATTCTTCAGATTATGTACCTTATCCTTTGATTTTTCGGATTAGAATCTGAGTCACGGTTATTCCTGTTTTGTATGACGGTTACTTCAGATTTTTTTTTGAACAATAAATTTTTACGCAAAAAACAGATAGTTGTTCAGTATGTTATAATTACCGGCAAATTAATGTATAAAACATACAGTTTTGCTTACGGAGTTTCTATGTGGGATTATTCAGATAAGGTGAAGGATCATTTTTTTAATCCTCGCAATGCCAAGGAGTTGAAAGATGCCAATGCCACAGGTGATGTCGGCTCTATCACTTGCGGCGATGCTCTGCGGTTGCAGCTCAGAGTAAATCCTGAGACAGAAGTTATAGAGGATGCGGGATTTCAGACTTTTGGATGCGGCAGTGCCATTGCATCGTCTTCAGCTCTGACCGAAATGATAATCGGCAAGACTCTGGATGAGGCGGCAAAGATTACAAACAAGGAGATAGCTGATTATCTGGATGGTCTTCCTCCTGAAAAAATGCACTGTTCCGTAATGGGAAGGGAAGCTCTTGATGCTGCTATTGCCAATTACCGCGGAATCAAGCCGGAGGAGAGTCATATTGAGTCTCCGCTGATTTGCAAGTGCTTCGGTATTGATGAGGCTAAAATAGTAAAGGAAATTACTGAAAACAGTCTCACAACTGTTCAGGATGTTATCAACTACACCAAGGCCGGCGGTGCCTGTGGCTCCTGCCATGAAAAAATAGAAAAGATCCTTGAGGGAGTGAAAAAGGGCGAGTATGTCGGCAAGTATGTTACTACCGACATGGAGGCTGTAAGAAAGGCGGCAGATAAGAATTCATGCACTCATGATCATGAAGAGGAAATGAAGGCTGCAGTCCAGGACAGTGCTGCAGATAAGTCCCAGCCGTTTTTTATGAAACCTGAATTCAGGGACAAGCCTTCAAAGGATCAGCAGGGCAGTGAAGATTCCGGTGAACTGGCACCGAATCCGTCCCATCTGCTCTGGGTTCCTATAATGAAGATTATTGAGGAAATCAGACCTGGTCTTCAGGGTGACGGCGGTGATATCGAGCTGGTTCATGTTGATTACACCAGAATTGATATCCGTCTTACAGGTCAGTGCCAGGGCTGCATGATGGAGGATATGACTATTTCTTTCATAGCAGATCTTATCGAGGAGAGAATTGGTCTTAAGGCTGTGATCAGAAATCTGAATAATCCGGCCTTTCTGGATGATGATCTCAGGGGGAAATTAGAATGAAAGTTTATCTGGATAACAATGCCACTACAAAAATAGCTCCTGAGGCACTGGATGAGATGATGCCTTTTCTTACTGAGAATTACGGCAATCCTTCATCCATGCATGATTTCGGTGTTCCGGTCAGCGAGGCTCTTGCCGTAGCGAGGAGCAGGGTTGCACAGCTTATCGGTGCTCAGAAGGATTCCGAGGTTATTTTCACCTCCTGTGCCACGGAGTCTGATAATACTGCACTTTATTCAGCTCTGCAGGCTTTTCCGGATCGAAAGGAAATCATTACTTCTGTAGTGGAGCATCCCGCCATTCTTCAGCCGTGTGCTTTCCTTGAGGAGCACGGATATACGGTTCACCGTGTTCCGGTAAATTCAAAAGGTCAGCTTGATATGGAATTCTACCGTTCAAAGCTTTCCGACAGGGTGGCTCTTGTTTCCATAATGTGGGCGAATAATGAAACCGGTACTGTTTTCCCTGTGGAGGAGCTGGCAAGACTGGCCCATGAGAAGGGAATTCTGTTCCATACTGATGCCGTGCAGGCTCTTGGCAAACTTCCTATTGATGTGAAGAACACCGATATTGATATGCTGTCCTTTTCCGGTCACAAGATCCATGCTCCGAAGGGTGTTGGCGTTCTTTACGTAAGATTCGGTACCAAATTCAGGAACTTCATGCGCGGCGGTCATCAGGAAAAAGGTCGCAGAGCAGGAACAGAGAATACAGCGTCGATTGTAGCCTTAGGCAAGGCATGCGAGCTTGCCCGTCTGCATCTCGATCATGTAATGTCTGAAACAGCACGTCTCAGAGACAGACTTGAGCAGGGGATCCTGTCCAGGGTGACTCATGCTTTTGTAACAGGTGATCCCGAGAACCGTACCCCAAATACCTGCAATATCGCTTTTGAATACGTTGAGGGTGAGGGTATCCTTCTTAAATTAAATCATGCAGGGATCGCGGCATCCTCCGGAAGTGCGTGCACATCAGGATCTCTTGAGCCTTCTCATGTAATGATGTCCATGAAGGTACCGTTTACCGCAGCACACGGTACAATAAGATTTTCTCTCTCCAGATATACAACCGAGGAGGAAATTGATTATGTCATTGAAAAGGTTCCTCAGATTATAGCTGAATTGAGATCTATCAGTCCTTACTGGAAGCATGTGGCAGAAGGAGCTGCGCCGTTTAATCCTGATTTCAGGGGGACGCTGGGGGAATAAATTCTCTTTCTGCCATTACTTATAAGGAAAGGGATCCGTCTGTTGCGGATCCCTTTTGAATTTCATACTGATGATTTCAGTATGCTGCCCTTTGTTTTATTCATCGTTTTACCAGACTGCATATGCATTGTGTTACTGAGCTATTGAGAGCAGAGTTTCGCTGGAATCTGTTCATGATCATGAATATCAGTCGGGTGACTGATCACAGAGATTTGATACTCTCAGTGTTAAAGCAGGGGACTTTACAGTGAGTTCTGGCATCATGGGGGAAAGCAGATACGCAGAATTGAAAAAGCGGAAATTCCGTTCTGAATCTCCGCTGATTTACGGAACTGCTCTTAATGCCTACTGGTCAAAAGCATCGGCCGGCACGGAGCATGATCTGAATAATTATAGTGTACGTCCGGACTGTTTTCCGGAATCTACAGTCTTACAGTGATTTAGCATCTTCCCTGGCCAGTGATACCATCTGTCTTACAACCTTTGCGCCTCCGCAGATGATATTGCCTGATTCAAAGTAGTTATTGTCACCTTCAAAATCGGTCACAATTCCTCCGGCCTCTCTCACCATCAGCTCTCCGGCTACAATGTCCCATGGCTTGAGTCCAAGTTCGAAATAACCGTCCAGTCTGCCTGCTGCCACATATGCCAGATCAAGGGATGCGGTACCGGCTCTTCTTATGTCTGCACACTCATTAAAAATTCTCATGAGGATTCTGGTATAGGAGGTTACAAGTTCACGCTTGCGGTGAGGAAAGGCGGTGGCAAGAACTGTTCCGTCCAGGGATGAGTTCTCGGCGACTCTGAGACGGCGGCTGTTGAGCTCGCAACCCTGACCGCGAAGTGCCTTGAAAAGTTCATCACGGACAGGATCATAAATAACGCCAAGCTCAGTTCTGCCGTTGATCTGGAGTGCTATTGATACAGCGATATGAGGGATACCTTTTACGAAATTTGTAGTGCCGTCAATAGGATCAACGATCCATACATGCTCTCCGTTTGATCTCGGAGCATTATGTCTTTTATTCTGTTTTCTTTCGCTTTCCAGTGCATCATCAGTGTTCCGTACAGACTGCTGGTTGCCGCCTTCTTCACCAAGAAACTTGTGTTCGGGATATTTGCTCAGGATAAAGTCTCTGATAGCCTGCTCACACTCACGATCTACATTTGTTACAAGATCGTTCTTCTGTTTTTCTTCTACTGTCAGATTGTTCTGCTCAAAGTTTCTTAAAATGATTTTTCCTGCAAGTTGGGCAGCTCTTACTGCCGTGTTAAGCATACCGTTATTCATGATCCACCGTATTGTTAAAGAAAACAGGGTCGTTCATTTCTGATCTGACCCGGATAAGTAAACAGCATCTGAGAGCAGTAAAACTGAAAGTTGTCCTGATCACAGTTGCCTTAAAATCAGCTGATGCACGATTCACCCGGCATTGTAGCACATTTTTGTGATTATCTTAACAATTTGCTGCTGTATCGTTATTTACCTGTTTCACACGGCCGAGGGCGGATCAGACTGCAAAAGTGTTAATTTTGAAACATGAATGGTTTCAACAGGATAATCTTTGGTCTGCAGTGATACTGAAGAGGATCCTGTTTTCATGTGGGAACTCCTTATTTGCCGGAGTTAACAGTTACATCCGAACCAGCGCCATAACCTGTTTATTCGTGATTATTAGTTCTGTGCTTTCCATGACACAGAGAATTCATGATTTGCAGTCTCAGAAAATGTATTTTTCCAAGAAGTTTCAACATTGCCCGGTTGATTTTCCTGCTTGCAGTCATTCCTGCTATGACTACTGTGCTGCTGGCGATAAAGGCTACAAACAGAGGAGGAATGCTGATGTTGAGAACAGTCTGTGCCAGGATGGCTGACAGAGTGCTGACCAGCATGGCAGGTATGGCCCAGACGGCAGCCATTCTGTTAAAGCCGAGAATGGCCATGATTAACGGTATGAAAATACTTCCTCTGAGACTCATTGAGAGAAAATTCCACATCAGCACCTGGGAGTGGAGCTGGCAGAAAGCAAAGAGAATTACTGCAGCCGATATGACTATAATCAGGATTTTGTTGGCTTTCAGAACCTGTTCATCTTTATCCAGTGCCAGGAGGGGGGCCACTATGTCTCTTGAAAGCATGGTGCTGATCCCGAAGGTAAGGCCGGAAACAGAACTGATAAGAGACATAATCAGAGCTCCCAGAGTTATTCCGGCCAGAACAGGATGAAGGTAGGTAATGGCAAAAATTGGCAGAGCCAGGATTGGGTTTATCTCCGGGTGCATGGCGTGCATATACATGGCTGCCATGGCACACGGAATTCCCACCGGCATACTTACTGCGGCGGCGAAAAATATACCGATTCTTGCTGTTTTTACATCCTTTGCTGAAAAGAGGGCCTGGACATATGTTTGGGAGCATGTTATGCCGACCATCAGTGAAAACACGTTTTCAAGACAGTGAGCCATGCCGCAGCCGGTCAGATCAAACCAGAAGCTTTCCGGAAAATACACACCCGGATCCTCTATGGATGCAAGTCTGCCTCCGGCGACGAAGGTTATGACAAGAAGCATTGACCAGATGAAAAATGTTTTAACAAGTCCTGATACCGCGGTTCCCTTCATTCCGCCGAAGTATATGTACACGGCGATAAGGATCATCAGAATTAATCCTGATACATATACAGAGATGTCCAGTATTGCGGAAAGGATCCAGATGGCTGGCAGAACTGAAGCAAGGCATGAGAAAAATATTCCCGTCGATGCAATAATGCTGGCCACCGGGCCGGACTGTCTCCCGTAGCTGCTGATCAAAACCTGGGAAACTGTTTCATATCCGCTTTCTCTTAAAGGTCTGGCGAAGCAGACTGCAAGAAAAACAAGACCGATGCCGAGTCCCAGTGTGAACCACAGGGCGGATAAACCCATGGTAAAGGCCAGCTGCGAAGTTCCGATGGTGGAGCCTCCTCCTATGCTGGCACCGGCAATTGCACCGGCCACCATCGGTGCCGAGGCGGATCTGCCGTTTAAACTGAAGCCTGCCGATGTTCTGATCTTCCTTGATGACAGTATGCCGCTGCCTATGATTATAAGCATGGTTAAAAGTATCAGAGCAATCTGTAATCCGGTCAGTTCCATGGTATCTCCCATCGTGCAGATCGTTGCTGCAGG
>CADBNP010000139.1 GCA_902796095.1 uncultured Aeromonadales bacterium
CAGATAATCTGCTTATGTTGTTTAACTCTGCAGCCGGACCCATGCTTCAATTTTGAGTTTTGTCAAAATCATATTGCGTCTTTGCCGTTAATTCGTGGTTTTCTAAAAAGCATTGGGTATAATTGAGATGTACTGAATTTGCTGTTTATGCCATGGCCGAAGATTTGTTTAATCAGCTTCTTGAGCAACTGATACCATACTACAAGGAGCATGATTTTGATTCTGTATTTGAAAAAGTTACATCCGGGGAAACGCCTAACTCCAAATTTTTAATCAAAATGGAGCTGGCCCGCATTTTTGCACCCTGTGTACGCATAATTGATCTCAGAAACGGTCCTGCAGAAACAAGACACTACTCGTATAACGGTTCCCACGTCTATCTTCCTCTTGATGAATGCGACTACTTTGAGAGTCTGTTAAAAATATTCCATGGTGAGTACACCATGGGTGTATATGAAAGATTCACCCAGTATCACAAGGTCAAGCAGAAAAAGGAGCAGGCAAAAATAGCCTCCGGAGAGGCCGATGCCTCATCAATAGAAGAGCAGATTGCAAAAATGGAAGTTGAATCCGTCAAATTCGCTTCCTACTTCTACCGCAGTGAAGAGCGGATGAACTATATTTCACCTGCTCTGCTCTTCATAGACGGGAAGTTGCCGCAGAGAGTCAGAACATCAGATATATCATGCGGCGGAATAAAGCTTGCCTTGGAAAAGAATATTGATATTGTTCCCGGGACCATGTGTACCGTCACATTTACCGGTCTGCAGAAACTAATAGCCGATCCCAATAACAAACTGGATCAGAGTCCTTACAAACTCCTTACAAAAATTGAAAAAAACGGAAAATTCTGGCTTGTTGCAGTAAAAACAGAGAAGGATCCGAGTTTTGCCAAGCTTATTGACAGTTTTATTCAGTCAAACAAACTTAAATATTCTGTCAGTGTTGACAATCTTCTGTCCACTGTTGAGACCAAAGGCTATGAACAGTTTTACCTTCCAAGAACAACAGCTCTTCCGCTCTTCTTCTCAAAGGACAGCGTGCCAAGACTGCTGTACTGTCTTAAAAGCGAAAACAACCAGTCAAACATAGAATACTGGCGCGACGAAAGAAATGAAGACAAGCTCTGCTCCCTTTTCAGCAACAAACGTATGTCTGACATAATGGAGAAATCCGGGGGAGAATTCTACGAGACATATATATATACCTTCAGGCATATGATCCGAAGTCATATCTATTTCTTTTCCGCAACAATAGACGAGCTTGAAAGAGACGGGAACAAGGAACTCTTTTTTACCGTCGGGTCCAAGCGCCCGAGCTGGAAGGTATACAAATTCAGCATTGAAAAAATAGACATTAATAAGGGCAATGTTGAAAAATACATCGAAACTGAAACCCAGCAGGTTGAAAAGGAACGGACAGTCAAGGATGTCATGAACATCGGGTATGTCGGTCAGATCATAGAAGTCGGAAACGATGAGCACGGAAGCAGTGACTATCAGCAGATCCAGATCAGCAACTTCAATGCCAATGAACTGCAGATATACGCTCACAGTCTGAATGTTCCACCCTGCAAAATTGAAATGCTCCACTATCTTAAAATGAGAAAGGAGCCGAGATATATCCACAAAACAGCAGTCGCCATGAGACTGGCCAACGGTTCCACAGTTGTAGGCTGGACCAAGGATATATCCACCATGGGACTGCAGCTTGAACTTTCAGACTCCATTGAATGCAAGGCCGGAGATATTGTGTACCTTTCTCTGCCCAAACTCCAGGAGCTTACTAAGGATATGAAGCTCAAGAATCTGCCCTACAGCGTGGTTCACGTGAATCAGTCTGTAACAATAGTACACCTGGTGATATACGGAGATCCTGCAGAGCATGTAGGCAGAAAATTCTTCAATCTGCTGATTGACAGTAATCACAGTCAGCTGACAGCATCAAAGGAAATGCAGAACCTTTCCACCATGTCAAAAAGTCTCCGTTTCATGTTCACCCAGCACATTTTTACCTCTCCTCTCTATCTG
Source organism: uncultured Aeromonadales bacterium (assembly GCA_902796095.1). Lineage (GTDB taxonomy): Bacteria > Pseudomonadota > Gammaproteobacteria > Enterobacterales > Succinivibrionaceae > UBA2804. The sequence continues at coordinate 2,031 of CADBNP010000139.1, forward strand.
TCCAAAAACAAGCCTAACAGACTTGGTGCGATAGGAGTAATAGACAGTACCAGACCTCTTTACAGACTTCTGAGTGAATGTGAAACGAAGGACAGTCAGATCCTTAACGTGTACCCACTGTTCCACGACAAACTTCTGAGAATCGTGCTGCTTGAACCGCTGAAAAAAATGCAGCGCTACTTCAATCCTGCCGAAGTGACACTTCTTATAACAAAGGAACTGGACGAGAATGGAAACATGCTCTACTCCACCAAACTTGAAACAGAATTTAAAACATACAATGACAAACGTCTGTTCTGTGCCAGGGCGTTAAAGAGAAATGAATTCTGGGCCGTCAGGCTGTTTATTACAAGAACGGGAAAGCCTGATATAGACTACATTGCAAAGGAACTGGATTACATCTCGAAATATGCCATTCACAAAGCCCGCCGCCTTGAGGAAACTGTATGGAGCATAATCGGAATCTGTGATATGGTTGACGTTACCGAGGAGGTTATCATTGCCATGAATCTGCCTCGCAAACTCCTTTCCCACTGAAGATTCGACAAACTTTGTAATAAATCACAAATTTAACTATAAACCATCAGCTCCATATAAAAGGCTTTGATTATTTGAATAATTTATTGATAATAGAGATATTGTGTACATTCCCGCCCGGTAATGAGATCCGGAGATGTGTTGAGTCAAGAGACGGAATGTCGTGCCAGCCGTTGTCGCAATGACTGGTTGCCGGAATGTATCCAAATTATAAAAAATAAACATTAAACGTATTTTATTGTATTCGCTTTGTTAAAGGTTAAGAGGAACAAATATGAAGTGGACTAAGAACGAATTAATCGATTCTGTTGCAGAAAAGGCCGAGCTGAACAAGGCTGAGGCTAAGAAAGCTATTGAGGCAGTTCTTGCTTCCGTTCAGGATGCCCTGGTTAAGGGGGACACTGTACAGCTCGTAGGATTCGGAACTTTCAAGGTAAACCACAGAGCCGCACGTAAGGGACGCAATCCAAAGACCGGAGCAATAATTGATATCAAGGCATCAAGTGTACCTTCTTTCGTTCCTGGCAAGGCGCTTAAATCAGCTGTTGATGTGGCAAAATAATTTTATACAGCTGACAGACAGTTTATAAATTATTAAAAGAGAGTGTGACAATTGTTCATACTCTCTTTTTTTGTGGAACAATTCTATCTTTTAAGTATCTAAGATGAGTATTGTCACCTTGATGATTGCAATTGTTGTAAACTAAAACTGATTACAAACTGAAAATTCTGATACACAGGAATAAACCGCCAGATGTCACGATTAAGAATATTTTCTTTTATCAAAAGAACGCTAGCATTGGAGAACAGTCCAATTCCGCGTCTGCACATTTACGGTCTCCTGATCTTTGCTATCACTGCTATTGTCGCCGCCCCTTTTATTCCTGTACATGATGATGAAATGGATGATGACGACATTACAGTTGAACAGAGTGATGAATATGACGAGGATCTGTCAGATTTCACTCAGAATCTCCAGTTCAGCGATTTCGGCGAAGATCAGGATGGAATTCTGAGTAACACTATAGATCTTGAAGGTCTTGAAGATACTACTTCAGAATATGAATGGCTGACCTATACTGTAAAACAGAATGAAACTCTTGGCGCCATATTCCGGACTCTCAATATCTCTCAGGGTACTCTTCAGAAAATTCTCAAGGTTGATGTCAAAAACAGCCTGGTTCAGCTCAGAATAAATCAGCAGATAGACTTTCTTATTGATGAAAACGGAGTGCTCCGCTGCCTTGCCATGCCTTTGAAAAACGGAGAGCAGGAAGTACTTTTTGTACGGGATGATGTAAACAACCGCTATGTATCCTACGTCGATCCGATAGATCACCATCTCTCCGAGGCCGCTTCAGTTGTAATGATCCCGAGAGATCAGTACAGACCGAACAAAATTATAGATGGCGAATCACAGGTTGTGACAGTCGCCGATGCCCAGAACAATCCTGCCACTCATGAAATATTCCAAAACGGAATTTCTGATATATTCTCTCAGGCAAATGCCAATGCCGAGCATACTCTTGCCAAGGAAAAGGCGGAGGAGCTGGCCAGAAAGAAAGAACAGGAAAAACTTGCCGTAGCCCGCAAAAAGCAGGAAGAGGCAAGAAAGCGGGAGCAGATGGCAAGGGAAAAGGCTGAACATGAACGACAGCTCCAGATTGCCAAAAAGAAGGAGCAGGAAAGACAGCGTCAGATTGTAGGCAACAAAACAATTATTACGGGAAAAATCGTTCAGGGTTCCTTTGTAAGAGACGGTGAAGCGGCCGGTCTGTCTCATCAGCAGATGAGAAATATAAGCGACATATACAAGGGTAAAATAGATTTTCGCAGAGATATCAAAAAGGGCGATACATTCAGGGTGCTGTTTGATCGCCCGGTAAGTGACAATCATGCCAGAATTCTTGCCGTAAGCATGAGTACAAAAGGAAAAACTTTTAATCGCTTCCTTAATGTAGCCGACGGACGCTATTATGATGAATACGGTCCTTCAACCACAGCCTCCAGCAAATTTCTTATGGTACCGATCCATAAATTCACCAGGATAAGTTCACCGTTTAATCCAAGTCGTTATCATCCGACGCTTAAACGCTACCGTGCCCATCTTGGTACAGACTATGCCTGTCCTACAGGCACCCAGGTATTCAGTACGGCGGACGGTGTTGTGGCAAAGGTCGGTCATCAGTTTCCTGGTGCAGGGCACTATGTCGTTATTGATCACGGCAACAGAATACAGACAATATATATGCACCTGAGCAAAATTCTCGTTTCAAAGGATCAGATAATGAAAAAAGGACAGGTTCTGGGACTGTCTGGAATGTCCGGAGGCATAAGCACAGGACCTCATGTTCACTATCAGCTTGAAATCAACGGTCATGCTGTTGACTCCACCAACCAGGGTCTTCCTATCTATAACTCCGTAAGAAGAAGTAATAACGATATGAAGCAGTTCGCTTCCCAGGTTCATCAGTACAAGAAAAAACTTAATCTGAAATAAACAGCGGTTAATGTGCATCAATTCAAAGAGAAAACAATGTTAGATCCAGAAAACAGGGTTCAGAGTTCTACTGCATCGGCACAGGATGATCAGGCAAAAGCAGAAATGGAGCGCCGTGCAAAAGAATATATAAGCAAGCAGAAAAAAAAGATGGCTGCCGCAATAATAATACTTGTATCTGTTGCCATACTGATGCTGACCTGGAAGATTTACTCCGTGGACAGTCAGAAACAAATGGAAAAAAAGCAGATCAGTGATCAGCGGGTTGCGGAAATTCAGAAAAACATGCAGACTGGAGCTGCTTCTGCTTCAAATCAGGACGCTAATGCAAAACAGCAGTCCATCGTTGCAGCAATAACTCAGTCACAGCCTCTTCCGGTAAAAATAGATGATATAACAGTAATCAGCAATCTGTATTTTAAAGACAACTCTCTTACCTTTGAGGTAACTATCGACAGCAGCAGGATGAAAAAAGAAGAACAGGACAGAATGAATGATCCTGAAACCATCAGCGGAATTCTTCAGAAGAACAA
>CADBNP010000140.1 GCA_902796095.1 uncultured Aeromonadales bacterium
GCCCTGGGAAAGAAGTTCTTGGGGATCATGGATGAATTGTCTTGTACGCATTGCAACTACCTCCATGACTATTATACCATGCCTCACTGCCATAACTCAGAAATTAAATCCGTTTACTATAACATGCTCAGCAACAGTATTGAATCTCTGACCATAAATTTCGAATTCGCCCCGGATGAAGACACATTGGAACTCTCGGATGAATTCTACAAATACTATGACTGCGGTGCAACAAGTCTGGACGCGTATCGACATCACTGCAATCCGTTCTGGATGGCGGACTGTGTCAGTCCGGTAAAAAGATTTGATTTCAGAATAATTTTTACGGATAGGGTTCACAGTCAGGTAGGAGCTTTTGCGAGATTTGATGAACTTGAATATGTGAATATTGAGTCGACATCCGGCATAACAAACATGAACAGCATGTTCCGCAATTCAAAAAAGTTCAATCAGTCTGTCGGGGACTGGGATACCTCGAAGGTAACGGATATGGGCAGAATGTTTGAGAGTGCAGAATCCTTTAACCAGCCGATCGGAGACTGGGATACATCAAATGTGACTGACATGAGCCGGATGTTCAGGGATGCGGAAGATTTTAATCAGCCGATCGGTGAATGGGATACTTCAGGTGTCACTGACATGGAAGAAATGTTTTCCGGAGCACGGGCATTTAATCAGGAACTTGACGGATGGGATGTAGGCGGCGTCAGATCAATGAGGCATACTTTTTACGGTGCCGAGTCCTTTAACGGATCAGTAGGCGGCTGGGACACTTCGAATGTAACTGACATGGATGGAACGTTCTGCGGTGCCAGAGTATTTGATCAGCCTGTCGATGAATGGAATACGGCAGAAGTTAAAACCATGGAGAGTATGTTCTGCAAAGCCTCGGCTTTTAACCAGCCTGTCGGAAGCTGGGATGTTTCCTCTGTCAGGTACATGACGGCCATGTTCAGCGAAGCCTGATCCTTTAACCAGCCGCTGAATTCATGGAACGTGTCGGAAGTCCTGCTGATGAACGACATGTTTTTCCATGCCTTTGCTTTCAATCAGCCGCTTGATGCCTGGAGACCTGCAAATGTTTCTGAAGCTTCAGGAATGTTCTGCGGTGCTCTCTCATTCAATCAGAAACTCGGAAAATGGAGGGTGAACAGCCTTTCAGCTGATAATGCAACGAATTTCCTGACGGGTGCCGTCTCCTTCTGCCAGCCGTTAGATCAGATGCCTTCCCTGTTTCGAAAACTGAAGCGACATGAACAGAAATGATCGTTGCTGCTGCCGGCTTTTTCATAATCAATATCATGTTTCAAAAAATGATGAGAACTGAACAGAAAAGTTCAGGACAGAAAATGGATATGTCTATTCCGGATTTATGTCTGACAGCGCTGTCCGCAGGAATTATGTTACGTTCATATCAGAACCGCAAAATTCAAGTTTATCCGCATTTGTGATATAATTCAAAAGATAAATTTTGAGTAATTTGGAATTGCTGCCTGACAGATTTCTTATTGGATTTTGTCAGTTTTTTATTTTCTGAATAAAGTATCGTGCTGTTATTTTGAGGATAGTAATGGAACAACTGGATCAGATTGTCGAGAAGGCACTGAGTGAAATAGCCGCGGCCGCTGATGATGCCGCAATGGAAGAAATAAGATTAAATTATCTTGGCAAAAAAGGTTTTTTTACCGAGCAGATGAAGAATCTTGGAAAACTTTCACCGGAGGAAAAACCAAAGGCTGGAGCCGAGATTAACCGTACAAAACAGATAGTTCTTGTCGCACTTAACGAAAAAAAGCAGAAGCTTGCCGCCGACGAACTTAACCGCAAGCTTATGAGTGAAAAGGTTGATGTGACACTGCCTGGAAGAACATCGGAATCCGGATGTCTGCATCCTGTTACCCGTACCATTGCGCGTATTACCGAACTTTTCGCCTGTCTTGGCTTTGAGACGGTGGAGGGTCCTGAAATTGAGGATACGTATCATAATTTCGATGCTCTCAATATACCGGGAAATCATCCGGCAAGAAGTGAGCATGACACATTCTATTTCAATCCTGATCTGGTTCTCAGAACCCAGACCAGCGGTGTTCAGATCAGAGTTATGGAGAAAAAGCAGCCTCCTATAAGAATGATTTCACCGGGCAGAGTGTACCGTCCTGATTACGATATGACACATTCGCCGATGTTCCATCAGGTTGAGGGTCTTCTTATTGACAGGAATATTCATTTCACTGATTTAAAGGGCATTCTGCATCAGTTTCTGCTTAACTTCTTTGAGGAGGATCTCGAGGTTCGGTTCCGTCCGTCATTCTTCCCGTTTACGGAGCCGTCTGCGGAGGTTGACGTAAAGGGTAAAAACGGAAAGTGGCTTGAGGTTCTTGGCTGCGGTATGGTTCACCCCCAGGTGCTTCGTTCTGCGGGTGTAGATCCTGAAATCTACTGCGGATTTGCTTTCGGTCTCGGTGTCGAGCGTTTCGCCATGCTCCGGTACGGAGTTAATGATCTGAGAGCATTCTTCGAGAATGATGTTCGTTTCTTAAAGCAGTTCAGATAAACAGGGCAGAGGTCGATAATGAAATTTTCAAAAGCTTGGATAGAAGAATGGGTCGAGACCGGCATGACTTCCGATGAACTGTCGGATGTCATAACCATGGCAGGTCTTGAGGTTGATACTGTTGAGAAGGCGGCCGGTGATTTTGATCATGTTGTTATCGGTCAGGTGGTTGAATGTGCCGACCATCCTGATTCTGATCATCTTCATGTTACAAAGGTTGATGTCGGAAGCGGAGAACTTCTGGATATTGTGTGCGGTGCGCCGAACTGCAGGAAGGGACTTAAGGTATGCGTAGCCATGATAGGAGCTGTCCTTCCGGGAGATTTTAAGATTAAGCCTGCCAAACTCAGAGGTGTACCGTCCAACGGAATGCTCTGCTCATACCGTGAACTTGGCGTGGAGCTTCCTTCCGAGGGTATTATCGAGCTTCCTGCCGATGCTCCTCTCGGTCAGGATGTCCGCAGCTATTTCGGATGGGATGATGCACTGATTGAGGTTGATCTCACCGCCAACAGAGCTGACTGTCTGAGTATTATCGGACTTGCCAGAGAAATTGCAGTGCTTTCCGGGAAAAAATATACTCTTCCAGAATTCACAAGAGCTGTTCCTTCCGTATCGGATATTGTTTCCATCACTCTTGATGATCCGAAGGCATGTCCGCGTTATTTCGGCAGAATTTTCAAAGGCCTTAATGTCAGGGCTGAGACTCCTCTCTGGATGAAGGAAAAACTTCGTCGCTGCGGTCTGAGATCTGTAGATCCGATTGTTGACGTAACAAATTATGTAATGCTTGAACTTGGACAGCCTCTTCATTCCTTTGATCTGAACAGGCTGAAGGGCGGAATTCATGTACGCTTTGCAGCTCAGGGAGAGAAACTGAAGGTATTAAGCGGCGAGGAACTTGAACTTCGTCCTACGACACTGGTTATTGCCGATGATACCGGACCGGTTGCCATGGCCGGCATATACGGCGGACAGGATACCGGCGTAAGTGAGAACACTACGGACATTCTGCTGGAGTGCGCATACTTCTCCCCAGATGCCATAAAGGGTGAGGCAAGGGAATACGGTCTGGCCACGGATGCTTCTCATCGCAATGAAAGAGGTATTGACTGGAATATACAGGAGCTTGCATGTGAGCGTGCAAGCCAGCTGCTTCTTGATATCTGCGGCGGAAGCTGCAGCGAGATAATCAGGGCCGAGGATCAGAGCTGTCTTCCTGTTTCAAAAAGCATAAGTTTCGATATGTCACTGGTTCATCGTGTCATAGGTGAGAATATTGTTACCGAAGAGCAGGTTCTTAATATTCTGAACAGTCTCGGCATAAAGACAGAAAGTCTTGGTGACGGCAGAATGAAATCTGAAAGTCCTTCCTGGAGAATTGATATTGCCATTGCCGAGGATCTTATTGAAGAGGTTGCCCGTATTTACGGCTACAACAGAATACCTAATGCGGCTCCGAAGGCTGAGCTCAGCATGCTCCGTTCGTCAATGACAGATCTGTCTCCTGATCGTCTCAAATCCCTGCTGGTATGCCGCAACTACAACGAGGTTGTGACCTACAGCTTTGTCGATCAGGAGAAAATGGCTGTAATGTATCCTGACATTAAGCCAATGGTGATACCGAAGCCTATAACCGCAGACATGGATGCCATGAGGGTGTCTCTGCTTCCGGGTCTGATGCAGGTTGTGGCTTTTAACAATTCACGTCAGCAGACATCGCTTAAGATCTTCGAGAGCGGTCTTAAGTTTATTCCCGACAGCACCGCTCCGAACGGAATAGCCCAGATTAAAACTCTGGCCGGTGCAGTATCCGGTCTTGCTCACAGTGAGCAGTGGGCTGTTGCCAGCAGAAACGTTGATTTCTTTGATGTAAAGGGTGATGTTGAGGCACTTCTTGAACTGACAGGCAGAAGAGACCGCTTTACCTTTGCTCCGTGCCAGTGCAGCGCTCTTCATCCTGGTCAGAGTGCCGCACTTCTTTATGAAGGAAAGCAGGCAGGCATTCTCGGTCAGATCCATCCGACTGTTCAGAAGAAGTACGGTGTCAAATTTAAAACCTTTGTTTTTGAGATAGATCTTTCAGTTCTGTCAACAGCTCAGGTTCCTGTTTACCACGAAATTTCGAAGTTCCCTTCAAATCGGAGAGATATTGCAATAGTAATTGATAATTCTGTTCCGGTTGGTGATATCATAGACTCAATCAGAGCTGTTTCTTCCGAACTGATTCGTTCCGTTTCCCTGTTTGATCTGTACAGCGGTGGAACACTGGAAGACGGAAAGAAGAGTATCGCAATAAGTCTGCAGCTTCAGGATCTTAATTCAACACTGGATGAGTCCAGAATTTCTGAAACTGTTAACAGGGTAATTGATTTACTGAAAGATAAGTTTAATGCTGTATTAAGGGAATAGTATGACAATTACAAAAGCTGACATAGTTGGCGATCTGTGCAGGAAATGCAATGTATCAAAGGATGATTCAACGTATTTTGTGAATCATTTCTTTGAACGTCTCAAGGAAACTCTTGAGAAAGGAGAGGCTGTTAAAATTTTCGGCTTTGGCAATTTTTCTGTTCATGAGAAGACTCCGCGCCCGGGCAGAAATCCGCGCACCGGAGAGGAGGTTACGATCAGCCAGCGCAAGGTAGTTACTTTTAAAATGAGTAATTCAAAATCGTGATGTGATGTTTTATCTGTTCCGAAGAGGTGGAGTATGGGCAGCAGGTCTCATAAAATAGAAAATATTGTAGTACTTACCGGTGCAGGTATTTCCGCTGAATCCGGAATTCCTGTATTCCGCTCGGAAACCGGACTCTGGGAAAATCACAGGGTAGAGGATGTTTGTACACCGGAGGCATTTGATCGCAATCCGGGTCTTGTCATGAGTTTTTATGACAGGATGAGGGTTAATCTGAAGAATGTTAAACCTAATCCTGCCCACGTGGCTCTGGCCAGACTTGCAAAAGAATGGAAGGGCGGTTTTACTCTTGTAACCCAGAATATAGATAATCTTCACGAGCAGGCCGGATCCGAACATGTAATTCATATGCATGGTGAACTTTTAAAGCTCAGATGTTACGAGAATTATGGCGGCTGCGGTACTGTGGTTGAAACAGATCAGCCTCAGGATCCGGAGGCGATCTGTCCTAATTGCGGTAAAAAACTGCTACGGCCTCATATAGTCTGGTTCGGAGAAATGCCGCTGGATATGGATCTGATCAGTGCAAGACTCGGTGAGTCTGATCTGTTTATCTCGATCGGAACCTCAGGAGTTGTATATCCTGCTGCCGGATTTGTGAGATCTGCAAAGTATGCCGGAGCTGTCACTGTGGAATTTAATCTTGAGCCGTCGGCAACCAAGGGGTATTTTGATGCCGGTGTCTACGGAAAGGCCGGTACCACGCTGCCGAAGTTTGTTGATGAGCTTCTGTCCCGCGGATCTGACTATATTTCCGAGCTGGTATCATCAGGAGCCTGAGATGCCTCATCAGTTTTAAGATCGGCGAAATTGTAAACTGCTGGATCCATAAGATGTGATGTTTTAACATCTCTCAGTGCCCTGGACATGATTTCAGTTCTGCCGGGGTGTTTTTTATTCCATTCCTTAAGCTGTTCCTTCAATATTCCTCTCTGTTTGTTAGCATGAAAACTGCAAAGTTCTCCGCCAATAATCGGATAGTTGCGCATCTTTGCAAATTTTATAATGTCCTCCTCGGCGCAGTATACCAGCGGGCGGATCACTATATTTTTTCTGTCATCTGTCAGAAGTTTCGGAGGCATAGCCTTCAGCTGACCGGTGTAGAAAAGATTGAGAAGGAATGTTTCCAGCAGATCCTCGCGATGATGACCTAGAACAATTTTTGTAGCTCCTATTTCTCCTGCGGTGCGGTACAGGATACCCCGTCTCAGCCGTGAGCACAGAGAGCAGATGTTTCTTCCATCAGGTATCTTTTCCTTTACGATCCTGTAAACGGGCTCTTTTATAATTCTGTAATCCATGCCTTTTTCAGTGAAATACTTTTCCATAAGGCCTTCGGGATATCCTGGAATGCCGACATCCAGATGTACCGCAATCATCTCGAAATGAACAGGAGCCTTAACCCGGAGACTTTCCAGGATATCGTACAGCACATAGGAATCCTTTCCACCGCTCATGCAGATCATGAGCCTGTCTCCATCTTCAATCAGATTGTAGTCGCTGATTGCCTGTCCTACGGCATGACGCAGTCTTTTCTGAACCTTGTTGTTTTCGTACTGCTGTTTTCTTGTATCCATTTTTCTTTGTCCTGACAAAAAAGGCGTCAGACTATGCTAACGCCCGGCAGAATAATAATTACTGTTTTACTTCAGAAGTTTGACATACAGTTTTACTGCAGGATCAGCAGCTATTCTTTCATTCCATCCGCCGTTGTATGCATTCTGACATTTTGCGGTTGCCTTCAGATATGCGTTCGTATATATTACAGCACCTCCTTCTCCGGTGTTCAGTTTGATATGCCCATATGGTAATTCAATTTTTCCGGTGATAATTCTGCCGTGTACGGTGCCGGCATCAAGTCTGCTGTCGTACAGTTCTGCCATCTTCTGAAGTTCTGACACGACTGTATCGAGAAAACCTGCGTAAGCCTGCTGAAGGACTGCAAACTTTTCAGCTGCCGCAGTTTTCGCTCCGAATGCTCCGTACCATTCGTTGACCAGTCTTTTGTAGTTTTTAAATACAAAAATGTAGTCCTTGAGACGTTTCTCCAGATCCTTGAAATGAGGATCTACATTGAAAGGTCTTATCTGGGACTGGATCACTGTTACCTTATTAAAATAGACTGTATGCCACAGATCGTCTATTTTTGCTTTGATAAGCATATGGTTTCCGTCACCTTCCCATATCGGATCTGCGGTCGGAATTTTTTCTGAATACTTGAGACAGTACTCTATTCCCTTGTCATAGGTTGTCATGTTGGAAAGAAAATCTGCCTGCTTGTCCAGATATCTGTATATGGAATTCATGGCACCGAATGTTCTAGGAATTTCTTCTTTTTTGAGCTTCTCCAGTGTTTCCAGAATATCATTGTGGTAGTAGGTTATTTCCTTCAGAGCCTTCCACATCTGGGTAATGGATGCTTCACTTCCGTTCTGAAATTCTATCTCTGAAAGATCCGGCATAAATGGTGGTTCGCGGTTTTCCTTCAGCCAGATCATATCTTTGATGTTTTTATCCAGAGAGTCATGATCGTCTATTGTCTTGAATTTCATCAGCTGCCTGGCGTTGGAGACCTGGCTGGCGATACGGTTGACGAAAGACTGCTCAGTGAACGGCACTTTTTTCCTGGGCTGATTTTCCGGATCAGGATTTTCCGCATTCACTGCAGAAGCTATTGCAAGCGCTGCGAATAAGGCTGCAGCTTTTACAAGTAAATTAGATTTCTTCATTATGTTCCCTCCTAGAATCGTGCAGCGTAATCATCAATATACCAGCGTCCGCCGTTTTTCCTTATTAGCTTGTGCGGATGCGGTGAGCCGATCTGCTTTCCGTTTTCATTAAATGCACGACTGTCAACTACAACAGTTTCCACAAGTTCGCCCTGGGTCTTCTTCAGGATCTCCTTCTGATCTTCATCCAGGAAGAAATTCTCCTGTTCGTCACTGCCGTTGAATCCCTTGATCACCTCAATAGGATGCGCCTTGTCGAAGGTTGCATGAACATATTCCTTGTGGAACCTTTCCTGATGCAGATCCCAGTGATAGCGAAGCAGGGCATTTGATTTGGGAGTTGAAGCCCACTGAGGGTTGATGCAGGCAACATACAGATCGTAATTTTTCTCCTTTATTGCCATCATGAATATTTCTGTAAGCTTTTCAGGAGTAACATCGTTCGGAATTTCCCTGTATGTAAACCAGCTGTTCTTGATTTCCGCAACTTTGCTTTCGCCGGCGAATACTCCGCTGCTCTCCTTGTCCGGATCGTATACTGCCATTACGTGATCCTGCACGTAAACAGCCACCGGCTCCACAACCCAGCCTGTCTGATGAGTTCCGACTTTTTTGATGTCGGCACTAGGAATTTCTGCTGTTATATCAGTGATCCTGCCCAGAATCGTGTATTTTGTTATATCTGCAAGCTCCGTATCAACGCTGCGGCGGTATCTTTTGACAGCTTCATAAGGACCGAGCAACTGACGCCGATCCAGGGCGACAAAATAGTATCCGCTGGATGGTGCTCCGTGCCAGACGTACTCTCCGGTACCGCCGTAGAACTGGTTGTCAGGATATCTGACGTCTTTCAGCAGCACCATTTTATCCTGGATATCCGGAAGCATGACTTTACCGGTATCAGGAATCGGGAACTCTTTGTCAATAATGCTGTCACCGTATTTCTTCAGGAGATTATCCCATTCGTTTCTGGATGTTTCGGCAATAATCTTCTTAAGTGCAGACTCGTTTTCCTTGTACTTCAGCCAGGACGGATCAACTTTTGTAAAGTCTCCCTTGCTTTTCATCAGGGCTGTTTTGGTTCTCTGGAACAGTTCTTCAACTCTTGGATCATCCGGGTATTTAAGTTTCAGCTGCTGAATTCGGTCCAGTGCGGTCTTTTTTGATCTGTAGACCTGCTTTTCACCACCACGCTGCTGTTCAACCTCTTTTTCAAATTCTCTCAGGTGATATTCAGCCTGGGATATTTCTCTCTTAAGAGCATTTTCATCAACGGCAGCTTCTGCATAAACAGAAGAAGATGCAATAATGCCGGCGGTAAAAAAAACGGGCAGGGCAGCTTTAATAAGTTTTTTATTGAAGTGCATATAGCATATTCCTTATGCAATTTGTTCGACAGATCTTATGAATGAACCAGCTGGTTTCTGATCTGCACGCTATTCATACTTTTACAGTAAACCGCCCCTGCACAGCAAAATTGGCAGAGACGGAGAAGATCAGACAAAAATACAGATTATTTTTCAGTAATTTTGATCTTAGGATTGGCGAATCCTGTCAACTCTTCAGCAGGAAATACACCTTTCTTTACAATAACTGTTCTGAGCTCAGGGTGGGATTTCAGCGCCTTGAGAGACGTGATGCCGGTGGCTTTTGCTATATCCACGTGATGCAGTTTCGTGCATGCTGCTACAGCGTCGAAGTTGCTGATCTCCACTTCTGCAAGTTCAAGAGATTCCAGTTCCTTGCTGCCGGCTATAAATCCGAGATCAATGGCCTTGCCGGTGTTTACTCTTGCTATCTTGAGTTTCTTGAGAGATGTGAGACCTGAAAGACCGTCGATGTTTACAACTTCTGGAAGCTTGTCCAGGTTCAGAACTTCAAGCTTTCCGAGAGTTTTGCCGAAGGATGCATCAACCTGGCTGTTACATTTGTCTAAAAACTTGATATCCAGCTCTTTAAGGTTTGTCATCGTACCGATGAGTTCGGTATGAGATATGCCTGCATTTTTGTTGCAGCTGTTAAGGGTCAGAACTTTCAGATTTGCCGCATCCTTGAGCTGAGACAGATCAACCGGTGACTGCATGCTCCATATGTTCAGATCCTCCACGGATGAACCGTTTACCGGACTGTAGTCGGTGACCTTTTCTGCAAAGACGCGGAGTTCTTTGAGTGATGTCGCTTTTTTGACCCACTCAAGATCAGTCATTGCCGTCATGCCGGTCTCGATTCTGTCAACCTGGGACAGTGCACCGAGCGTGGAGTAGTTGCCCTGCTTTGTAGCATAAACGGTAATTTTTTTCAGATTAGGCAGTTCTGACAGCGGAGTGAAATCTGTTACTGTTGCTCCGTAAAGTGACATCTCCTTGATGTTTTTAAGGGATGATATCTGCTTAAGATCTGATATCTTTGCTCCTGTGAGTCTTAATCTTTCAACATTGGAGAGAGCTGAAAGAGGCGTCAGATCTGCATCCATGGCTTCGGTTCCGAAATCCTTTACTTTCGGTGCATTCGGTATGCCTTCCAGGGACTTGAGATTAGGAGAGGCATGTATTGTGCCGTAGGTGAGATCAGTCATTTCTGACATCCACTTTAAAGAGTTCAGACCGTCCGAGTCGATGCTGACTGACTGAATATTCTTGAATTTGGCCAGAGCGGAAAAGTCGGTTACTTTGTCGGCCTTTATGACTACGTTCTTTATGATGGAGGCATCCTTAAGCGGATCTATTTTTGTCAGCTTTTTACTGCTGATTCTTATTTCCTTCATTTCAGGATATGCTTTGATTATTCCTGCCAGATCCTCGTCTGAAATCTCTTCAAGTGAAAGAACCAGATTTTCTTTTTTGATTTTGGAGGATGCGTCTGCAACTGACTTGCTGACGTCGTCAGTGTAGCCGTTTTTAATGGTAAGTGTAGAGCCCTGAACCTTTCCTGAAGGATCTGTTGCTGCGGCCATTGAATCTGCTGCTGTAAACAGAGTTCCTGTTGCAACAATAACTTTGATCAAAGTGCTTAAATTCATTTTTTTCCTCGTGCAAACAGAAGACGAAACACAGTGAGACTGTGCATACAACTATGTTCAAAGTATAAAACATAGTTTTGAAAATTAAAAGAATTGAGGGGGATGATTGAGTTCTGATATTAGAGGGAAAAGTTACCCGGAGAGAAGCGTGCTCTTCTGCTGAAGCAAGCGGCAGACAGGAACACCGTGTCTGCACGCTGAACTTACATGAATCCGTATGTTTAATCAGGAAACGTCTGTTCTTTCATTTTCATCTGCATCATCTATCACTGTCGGATCAAATAAATCCTCCGGTGTTTTGATTACGATCATGTCGCATGTGAGTTCATCCATTATCATTTCCGCCGTGTTGCCTATAACCGTTCCGGAGAAACCGTCCCTGCCTACGCTGCCCATCAGAACAGCTGTTGCATTAACCTCTTCAGCAACTTTTGGGATGACATCTTCAGGATCTCCGGTTGCAATATGGACATTGTCAATCGGTATGCGATGATCATCTGCGTAGCGTTTTATTTTGGCCGTATGATCGTTGACAACTGATTCATTGTAGGTGCTTGGCAGATATCCGGGCACTTCTATGTATGTATTAAGTATCGGGGCAGGAATGCCGTGTACCAGGTGGATCCTGCAGCCTGTTATTTTTGCAAGGATCTGAGCCTCTCTGAGAAGTTTTCTGTTGACACGGTTGCTGAAGCCGAGTTCTGTGTAACAGAGAGCCACAAGAATAACTCCGTCCGGTACCCACTGCTTCTCTTTCACCAGGATGACAGGAATTGTAGCTTTTCTCAGCAGCTTCCAGTCGATAGGAGTCTGCAGCAGTCCGTAAATCGCATTGTTTACAGCACAGGTTTTGATGATCAGATCATAGTTGCCTGTTTTGAGTTCTTTTCCAAGAGCACTGCCGGCACTTCTTGACCATACTACCTTTACACTTATATTTTTGTTGTCAACATCGTGCTCTTTTATAACCTGTTCAACCTCAGCCTCTTTGGCGTCGATTATCTTTGAAAGCATCTCCTCCTTTTCAGTAAACGACATAATTGTCGACAACTCATATGAAAAGTCGAAAATTGCCAGAAAAACCGTGACTTTTACGTCAGGATCTCTTTTAACCAGAAAAAAAGCCTTTTCCAGAGCATCAGTGTTGTATCCACCGGCATCCAGTACAAGAATAATATTGCGGTATTTTTTCATATTGATTTCAGATCACGGTGATCTGCCTCCGAGACATAGATGTTACGATAGTATCAGTTTGTTTGTGGCTTATAGTTAACGCGTTTCAAAAAAATCAGATTTTAACTGCTCATTTTGTTAAGACGTTCAATTTTTGATGATTTGCTTTTCGCTTCTTAAATAGTTCTTGAAGACTGATCAAAATGAATTATGATATTGAAACTTTCATTTAATCATGAATGGGTTTCGCGACTTTTTTATCTGCATAAACTGAGCCTTACACGTGATCGAACAGTTTTGCAAATTTTGAGTTTGAAGGTCGGTTATTCAAGTTTCTTTATACACATTGTTCGTGCGGGCAGACTTATACATGGATATCTCTGTTCCTGTAGTTGCTCTGCCGTGCGGATGCTTACAATAATTTACGGAGAATGATATGTTCTGCAGCAATTGTGGAAAACAAATTACAGATGATGCAGCCTTTTGCACTTACTGTGGCGCCAGGCAGTCTGGGCTGAAGATGGATGTTTCGTGCGTTTCATCTGAAGCCGCTGTTCCTGGTCCTTCATCAGCTTACAAAAACAGCATGGCTGCAGTTCCGGCTGATATAGCAGAAGATTTAAGAGCTCTTGAGAATATGATGGTCCTGCTTATCGTTTCACTTGTATTATGGTTCTTATTTCCGATTGCAGGTCTTGCTGTCAATGTTTATCTGCTTTTCAAGTCAAGAGATCTTCTTGCTCAGACGAAAGCTGTATTTGAAAGCAGAGGATATACACTTTACGCGAATGATATGGATGATATCCGACGTCGCTGCGAGTTTATACTGAGCTATATGAAATATTCGCTTTATTATATTTTGGCAATGGTTTTATTTCTGGTTGGCGTTGCATTGCTTGGGTTCATAGCCAAGTCAGATTTTGGAGGTGGACCTCTGGCTTTGGTCGTAATGGTTCTTTACACGGTTTTTGGGTTGATAGGTTTATGCTTTTTCATTGTGTATTTTTACGTTTTCTATCAGTCTGTATACTGCTTTGTAAGATTTTTCAAAATCAAGGGATATGTTTACAGACTTGGAACCGGCTGCTCTATTGAAAGTGTACCGGAAAGCTCGTCTACTCTTGCA
>CADBNP010000141.1 GCA_902796095.1 uncultured Aeromonadales bacterium
CCTGTGGTGATGTGAAGATCAGTCAGGTCGGCAGGTATACTCTCATTGTTAACGATGCTGAGTTAACCTGGAAGCTTGAAGCTGAGTGATCATCAACGTGATTTAATCAAATAATTTCAGTGAGGAGTCCGGGTAGTCCGGGCTCTTTTTTTGCTATGTATCCGACAGGAGCTGTTTTCTGGCGAAGTCAAGATTGCTTGTAGGCAAGCTGAATGTGACGGTTGCAGCATGAATATATAAATTCAACGTCGTGGGTTACTACTATGACAGTTATTTTCTTTTTTGCGCTGAGTTTCTTCAGTAAGATTGACAGCGCTTTCATATTTGTATAGTCAAGTCCGCTTGTAGGTTCGTCAAGAAGCTGGTTTCTGCGGGACGCTATTGCACATCCTATGGCAAGTCTCTGCTTCTGTCCGCCGGACAGAGACAGGGGATGCCGATCCTCTGTCCCCGACAGTTCAAGATCCTTCAGAATTTCGCTGATGCCGATCCGCACAAGCTCCTTTGGTGTCTCTTTAGGAAAGCTGATCCTCAGTTCATCCTCCACAGTCTCCCTGCACAGCTGGTAGTTGGGATCCTGAAATACCATGAACCAGCTTCTGCAGAATTCCTTTCTGCTCAGCGATCCGGAGGGGGTATTGATTTCCGCCCTGAATTTAAGGATCCCTGCAAGACAGTGAAGGAGAGTGCTTTTGCCATTGCCGTTAGGGGCTGTTATCGCTGTAATCGCCCCCTTTGCAAAGCGGATCTGCGGAATTCTGTACTCTCTGCCGCCGTTTCTGGCGTAAAAATCCTTGATTTCGTAAAAACTGTCTCCCGGCAAGAATTCCGGGTGGCAGGGGACGGAAGGATCGCATCCGCCGGCGCTTACAGATCTGAGTCCGAGTTTTGCAAGTTCACTCTCAAAAAGTCTGTTCATTTCCTTTCTGCCGTACTCACTTTTAAGAAGTCCGTTTCTGAACAGAAGCATGCGATCTGCCAGATCCCATATAAACCACAGCCGGTGCTCTGATACGATTACTGTTTTTCCTCTGGATTTCCATAAACCGATCAGTTCACGCAACTGTTTTATGGAATGATAGTCCAGACTCGAGGTCGGTTCGTCAAGCAGAGTTATCTCAGGATCGGCTATGGCCACTTCTCCGGCCGCCACTTTCTGCTTTTCCCCACCGGAAAGCTTCCCTATGTCACCTCTTGAGACAATATTTTCAACTGTATTCGGCTGAAGCGAGATATGCGCATGATTTTGGAAACAAGAGCAAGGCTATTGTAGGTGTCAACTATACTGCACGCTCTCTTGATAATGATGTGAATGTCGGCTTTGATCTTTCAGGTATCCCGGAAATTGTATATCTTGGTGAGATGTATGGCATGGATGTTTCAAATATTCCCGTGTCAAGCGTTAATATCAGCACGGATGATCATTTCCTGTCACTGTTTTCTGATATCCGCTACACCTGGGACAGCGGCTTTGATGCTGAACTCGGTCTTCGCTTCCAGCACATGAAGTCAAAGGCTGACGGTACATTTCTGGACTACGGGACAGGAGGACTCAGAAGTTACAGCAATGCATCCCGCAGTGACAATTCCTTCAGTTACAAGGCGGCCGTCGGATATTCAATTACTGACAGCAGCCGAATTTACGCACTGACATCTACCGGAGCCAAGGCCGGAGGCTTCTCCCGTTTTCCTTCCACTGCCTACTATGACAGAAAGGGTTACGACAGTGAGACGACATATAACTATGAACTAGGATATCATCTTGCATATCCGTCAGGTTTTGATATGAATATGGCTGTTTTTTATGAAAAGGTTAAGGATAAGCAGGCCTATACATATATGGACAACACCTTTGTAACGCCTATGAGAAACGTCGGTGATATGAGTTCAAAGGGTTTTGAATTTGATTTGGGCTTCAGATCCGACAGATTTACAGGGCTCGTTTCTGGCACATATGCACGGGCAAGGGAGCAGGCTGGCTATTCAAAAACACCGGCATATTCACCGAGCTTCACCATGTCCGGCTTCTTTGATGCCACTGTGTACAGAACCGGCAACTTGGAGGCTCATCTTGGAGCCAACGGCCGCTACATCTCACGGGTTTATTTCGGTGAGGGCTATAATCTGAAAAATCCTGGCGTTCAGGGAGGATTCAGCACGTTTGGCGTGTACACTAAATTTGTATACCGCAAGGATCTTGAAATCAAGGCTTATATCGAAAATGTTACTGACAAGAAATATCTGATTTACAGTGATACGCAGACATATAATCTGCATACTGTATACAGAGCCGGGACACCTATCAATGCCGGACTGTCATTTATCTACAATTTTTAGTAGCTGTCATTAAATATTATTTCCCTAACGGGACATTTGAGCCACAGTTTGGCTGTGGCTCTGAAGCCTTGTTGGACTTTGATTTGATGAAGTACATTGATAACGAAATGGGAGCAAATCTGACAAACTGAAGAGCTGTCTGGGCTCCATGTCTACGCATATTTTGTGATTATCTTAAGAGAAAATACTGTCCTTTCTTGTTTCATAGATTGTTGACATTAGGAACTGTGTATGATTTGCAATTACGGTATTTCTTCATTGCTTCAGCATGCTCAAAAGGTACTTTATGTCCAGTCTGTAATTCAGTTTGCAGACAAGTAACTCTGCAAGGATGGGCAAACTGTGACGGATCTGGATTTTTTGTAAAATTGTGGGCATTCAGCTCACTAATTATGGAATGACCAAAATAGCCAAATTTCCTTTTTTTTGTTGTTTTGAGATTAAATAAAGTAGGTTAAATATTATTCTATTATTATGCTTTTGACTCTGTTCAGCAAAAGTGATGCAACAGATATTCATTGTATTTCGTAACGTATTTAATTTTTTTACTTAAAAAGTAAAATTTTTAGTTCTTATAC
>CADBNP010000142.1 GCA_902796095.1 uncultured Aeromonadales bacterium
ATTTCCTTATGCATCGACTGACGATGCTATTATCTTAGATCATATATAGAAAATTAGTGGTAGTTATATTTCTGGTAATACCTTGATTTGTATCGAAATTTTGATGAAATTTCTCATGATCTTCAGTCATTTGCAATTAATTGCTTAAGTTTGTAAAAGATCAGAATTTCTATACCAGAGAATACAGGTTTCAAAATTCATAGTTCATAATACCCGTTTCTTCCTCTTGTCCTGTCATCCTCCTGCGGGCTGATTTTTTCCAGTCTGTCAAAAATTTCTGAATTTATATCAACCCACATGGCAGGGCGTATAAGAATATCATCTCTGACACAGGAGATTTCAGAACTGTCTTTTTCGTCACCGCAGATATGTCCGCTTTTATCGACGCATGCTCCGTAAGTGTTGGAGCCGGATATTTCAAACCCGTCGCCGTTAATGGAGGTGATCCCGTTGATATTAAGGTTTAGCTGATTGATCTCCGTGTCAAAGGCGGTTCCTCCCAGGTTATTCCTGCTTCCTCTGAGCCACCAGTCAGTCCAGTATCCGCTTCTGATTTGATTGCCAGTCGTTACCGCAAACTGAGTCGGTTTGCACCTTCTGGATTTTTTGTCCGGCATATACTTTTTTGCTTCTTTAGCACTCATAATAAAAATCCGATCAGTCAGTACAGTAGTTTCACAGCTTCCGATATTTCCTTTTTCACGGATCAGATCTTCCATCCCGTTTGTGAGTCTGTCAGTGATGGTGCCGTATTCCCCGAAAATGTTGAAAATACTGCTTACGGTAGTCCGGAGTCCGTCATGAAGAAGATTTCTGATGTCCTCCGCTGTTACCACATATCTGTAACTTTCAATTTCAGAAAATGTAATGGCTGACAGTTCGTCAGGGTAGAATGCTGTGCTAAGAAACATATCATTCAGCCAGGATCTGACGTGGGAATGCTCCCATGTATCCGGTGAGTTTTCCTTTATCTGGTAAGGCATGCTGTCAATACCGAATTCAGTGATAAGAAGAGCTCGTCTGTTATCTTCGTCAACTGACAGCACCTTCCAGGTCAGCGGATCGTATCTGTCCTGCTGTTTGATGAAAAATCTTCCAAAAACAATACATTCCCCGTTATTCATGCAGTCCTGAAACCCGGTGATCCGATCATCGTTTTTCCGCCAGGATCCTGTACCATGTGTCCAGCCAGATGCCCGTCCGGATCTTCCGCCGCTGTAGCTGCTGCGGTTATTTTTACCGCTGCCGTTGATGTAACTGTAACCGTAACTGTCATTTTCAGATTTATCTGCATATTCTGAATTGTCTGTGTATTCAGCATCTTCTGTATATCTATTTTTAGCTTTAGCGCTGTCTTCTGCTCTCTGTGTTTCCCTGTTCCTTTCTTTTTCTTTTTCCTCTTCCTTTTCCTTTTCCTTTTCCTTTTCCTTTTCCTTTTCCTTTTCCTTTTCTCTTTTCTCTTCGGACTCGATTTTGGCCAGATCTTCCAGAGCCTCGGTAAACGCCCCGCTGATTTCCGGATTGAGACAGGATCCGTATCCTCTGATCATCTCCCTGTTTTCCCTGACAAACCTTTCGGATGATCCGTCACCTGCCGATTTCAGTTTTATGTATTCCCCGCGAAATTCCGACGGTGAAGAGTAGTCCCTGTCTCCAATCCTTACGGTGAAGTGAGGATCAAGAAAGGATGACAGAATTATGATTTTGGCCGTGAGGCAGAAAGATCCTGCCTTATATGTCTCCCGGATTTTCCTGACAATCTCAAGATTTTCGGTCTGATTTCTGTTCTCGTACCAGAATTCAAGAGCATTTACGAGATCGCCGAATTCTTCTTCAAAGCTTTTCAGAGCCTCTGTTTTTAAGCCGAAGAGTCTGCAGGAAAGATATCCCGACAGACTGGCAAGATCCTGATATATGACATTTTTCCAGCAGAAATACGGCTCGCCGGTTTCTGACAGCAGATTGAAGATGAGCTTGAAGTACGCCAAATCCGTGGTTTTATCATCCTCGCAGTCCATCACCAGACTGGTCAGCTGCTGATTTCCGTCCTCCGCGAAAAATTTTGACAGAAATCCCCGGCCCACGTGTTTTTTACCCTGGTCCCAGTTTGACGCCAGGCTGTCAGCAAGTCCCGGAAGAGTATCATAGTGGCAGGATGTGCCGTCTCTTCCCGGAAAGATATACGGCTTGCTGAATCTGTACGCACTTTCCGGTTTATATCCGTCACTGTTGCTGCTGCCCGTTAGGGAGGCATTGCTGA
>CADBNP010000143.1 GCA_902796095.1 uncultured Aeromonadales bacterium
GAATTTACCAATGCATGCAAAGAGGCTGTATCTTTACCGTAACAGGATTACAGTAATGATGACGGGCTCCTGATGGTAAAGATCTCACTGGAATTTGAACTTTTCCACCATTTTTTTCTGCTCCGTCGCCAGATTGTCGAGAATTACGCAGGAATCCTTTGATTTCTCGATTTCGTCTGCATTGATATCGGAAAGTTCTGAAATGCGGTTGGCATTGTTTGCAACTTCATTGGAGGTGCACCGCTGCTCTTCTGCCGCACTTGCAATCTGATGAGCCATATCGTTGATAGTTGTCAGGATTGCCTTGATTTCTTCAATTGATGAGTTAGCAGCTGATGTCTGCATTACCGAGTGTTCCATCTCCTTTTCACAGTCCTGAATAGTGGAGACACAGCGGGTTACAGTGCCCTGCAGGGTTTCAATAAGCTGCTGAACCTTGTCTGTGGAAACAGCTGTTTTCTGGGCAAGATTTCTTACTTCATCCGCTACCACCGCAAAACCGCGTCCGTGCTCTCCAGCTCGGGCTGATTCGATGGCTGCATTCAGAGCCAGCAGATTAGTCTGCTCGGCAATATCCTTGATTACACCCACTATTGATCCGATATTGTCGCTCATATCGCTCACCTGCTTTACAGCTTCGGAGGTTTTCTTAAGTTTGCCTGCAAGGTTGTGATTGGTCGTTATGTTGTCGCTCATGGTTCTGCGACCTGATTCAGCGGCATCGTTTACCTCGATTATGCGGTGCAGGGAGTTTTCTGCCGATTCCGCCACATTGTCCGCCGAAGCTCTCATCATGTTTATTGAGTTTACAATCTGCAGTGTTTCATTTTTCTGCAACTGGATTTTTTCAGATGTGCTGTTCATGGACTCACTGTTTTTATGAGCGTTCTCCTGAAGAGTGGCGGCAGATTTGCTGATATTGCTTACAGTACCTGCAAAGTTTTTGATAAGGGTATTCATTTTTTCAGCAAGATAGCCGAACTCACTCTTGGCATTGAATCTGACCGGAACAGTCATATCACCTTCCGCCATGGCGTTTATGGATCGAACTATCCGGGTCAGCGGAACATTGATAACCCGACCGACCACGTAGGCAACCAGCACGGCAATCAGAACACCGAAAACAATAACCACAATAAGCTTGATGTAGCTTGAGGTTATTATTTTGTAAGCTCCGTTGACAGCTTCGTTCATTTGCATGTTACTTTTTGAGGACATCGCGGCAATGGTTTCACTTAATGCCATCAACTCCTCGTTGGCCTTCAGCGTCTTGTTCTTGAGTTCTGTTTTTTTACGTACCAGCTGCATGTGTGCCACAAGAACACCGGAATCATCAGCCACGCTCACGGCAAAATTTTTATAGTAGCGTCCGAGATCATTCTCAAATGTGGACAGATTCCGTTTAATTTCCTCTATCTTGTCCATATAGAGCTTGGCTATTCCTTTGTTTTTCTTTACCGTCTCCTCTATCTGGGCTAGGTTTTCACTGCTAAGAGCAGAGTCGGTACTGGTTACCAGCATGCCCTTGAATGGTTCAGGAGCCAGCATCAGCTGATGGACATAGTCATCCTCCTCCTTCATTATGGCCTTGACATTGTTGTACTCCTCCGAGTAAAGAGTCACCAGGGCTCTGAAGGAACTAATTTCTTTATTGAGTTTCTCCTGCTGCAGTACCTGACTGAGATAGTCCTGGGCAATGGTGCCGGTATACGATTCGTATTTGGCCAGATGCTCCCTGAGAGATTCAAGCAGTTCGGCAAACTTGTCCTCGCTTTCAATGAGGGAGGTAAATTCATCTACAGATTGCTTGAAGAGGGTATTTTGCATTTTGTAGATTTCTGTCAGCTTGACAATATCATCCGGATTTTTGGCGGTAAGAATTTCCACCAGCGATTTATGGGATACGTTGATGTCCTTTTCGAGTTTTCCCGCCTTGATTACAAGAGGTGTGGTCTTTTGAGTTACTTCGTTGAAGGCTTCGTTGAGATCGCTGAAGGCATTGAAACTGGATATGCCGGATACCAGCAGCATGATCATGAGAATTCCGAATCCGTAGTAAACCAGCTTTACCACAGGTATGTTTTTGAAAAAGGTAATTATGCAGAGTGATTTTTTCCTCGGTGCGACTGCCGGTTTGTCATCCTTTTTGCCTTCAGACAACGCATCAGATTTCTTTGCATTATCCTTTAATCTGGAGTTTTTCTCCTTTGCCGTACCTGCAGTGTCGGATCCCGCTTTCTTCTCCTTATCCTTGCCGATCCTTGCTCCGGATTTGATCGGTGATTTTACGGAGTCCGAACTGGCATCAGTTCCCGGAACTGATTTTCTCAGTTCGCTGCTCTTCTGATTATTCTGCACGTTTTTAGAATCTGCGGTCAGATCCTTTGTTTCCGGGGCAGCTGACTTAACTTCATTCTTCGCAGGTTCCTGGATATCCAGGGAGCCGGCGGGAATGTTTTTTTTGTCTTTCTGATCTTCTGCTTTCTGTCTGTTTTTATTTTTCAGACCGAGTCTCTGGGCGGTCTGAGCTCCGTTTCTTCGGATCCCGAAACTCATGGTTGACTTTTGCTGGGTGTGAGAACTCATTTTCATAAAACCGCCTTCTCTTCATCATCATCAGTCTTCAGATCATTCAGTTTGAGTGGTTATTTCTGCATTTCCGCACTTATTCTGTAGACCTTAATCTGACTGAACTTCCGGTGATGTGTTTCCGTCCGTGGCCGATATGTGTGACGCAGAAGATCATTCTTTCAACCGGCAGACACTTATCACAGACAACCTTATTGTAGTGTTTTTTGGATAATAAATAGTTGATCCTTGTTTGATATTTGTGCGGGATATCCTGCTTTGAAATGAAGCTTGTTCAGGCTGATAATGCAATCTGAGACGACTTTTGTGACGTATTTCTCACTTTATCATATTTGCTGTATAATTGAGTCGGGATGCCGTCTTTATTCAGCTTTTTGAACTGACGGCAGGAAGACTGTTTTACGCTAGGGGAGGCCTGTGATGGCAGAAGAGACTATATTCAGCAAAATCATTCGTCATGAGATTCCGTCAGATATCGTATACCAGGATGATACTGTAACTGCATTCAGAGATATCAGCCCGAAGGCAAAGGTTCATATTCTGATTATTCCGAATAAGATCATACCTTCGGTAAATGAGATTGAGGAATCTGATGAGCAGCTTATAGGTCATCTGTTTACTGTGGCCGGAAAGGTTGCCAGAGCCGAAGGCATTGCTGAAGACGGATACCGCCTGATTTTTAACTGCGGTAAAAACGGAGGACAGGAAGTTCCTCATCTGCATATGCATCTGCTGGGCGGTGAGCAGCTCAGAGGTTTTGGTTTCTGATCTGGTGGGAACTGCTTTAATTATTTGATTATGAAGAATTTATTTTGTTTTTTGATGATCGGTGCTGTATTCATCTCCGGCTGTTCGATGCTCAGATATCAGTACAGTGATCGCGGACGCATTGAGGCTGACAGATCTTCTTCCGCCTCAGTTGAATCCCGTTCCTCATCCTCTTCGGGAGTGGAGATTGTGGACTCCAGCACTGTTATGACTCTTGACGGTTCTGACGACAGTTCACCTCTGATAACCGAGGATAACCAGATCAGGACAGCTGCAGTATTGCCTGAATCATCCTCTGACGTTATTTCATCATCATCATCTTCTTCTTCTTCCGATCTGCCGAAGCCGTCAGCCGCTCCGGTTTCAGATTTGAAAGGCTCCGGATCGCCGGTTTCATCCTCAGGATCCTTATCAGCCGCAGATCGCAGTGTCATCGCTACCTCAAATTCAATGATAGCAAAATCTTATGGTGCCATACCAAGCGGTTCTCTGATATATGTTGAGAAGGTTGTCTGTGATCCTCCTCTGGTATACAAGACGGATGCTCTTACATCATCAGTGGAGAGAAGCTATGCCGATTCCGGAAGGTTTAAGATGGCTTCCGCTGAAAGTGTAAAGCGTTTCAGATCCAATTTCGAATACCAGAGTGTGGCAAATAACGGAGACTGGGGCAATCTTGCCAACCTGGCACGCAGTGAGAAATATGACTATGTATTCTACGGAGCCATTGGTGAGCAGAACGGTCGCAAACTGCTCACATACTATCTTATAAAGGTTTCTACAGGAGAAATAGTCTGGGAGAATACGAGTACAGCAGGCTGATCTGAACTCATTCTGATTCTGATAACTCTTCAGGGATCGTCCCCGGAGAGTTTTTTTTGTTAGCAGACTGTCATTTCTGGTTTGATGAAAGGTACGACACCGGTGTGTTCATGAGAGTCACTGCTGCAGTGATGCCCCGGACACCGTATCCCCGGAACTGATTTCTCATGCCTGACAGCACTTTTCGGACAGAAGGGGAAATCAAAGTCCTGGATTAAGATATGCGGACTGTTTCATAAAATAATCTAGGCTCGGAAACCCTCTACTCTTGAGTGGTGGGATGAGAGCCGTCTTCCTTTCTCAACTTTGCGTCTCTATATATCTTTGAATAGTAGCGGTGGAGACTTCACCTATGCTACAATCTGGTTTTGTAAACGGCAGAACTATCAAGCAAAAGCGAGCTAATTATTCAAAGCTTCGTAAAGAACTCCAAATGCGAAGAACAC
>CADBNP010000144.1 GCA_902796095.1 uncultured Aeromonadales bacterium
CATGTCACTTTATCTGTTGCATTCGCAGCTTTGGAGTTTAAATGAAAATTGGAATTATATGTGCCATGAACGAGGAACTGGCACCAATGCTGGATCAGCTAGGAAACAGAGAAGAAAAAAACATCGGCAATCACTGTTTCTACGAAGGTAAGCTTAAAGGCAGGGATGTGATCCTGACTGTCAGCGGCATAGGAAAGGTTCAGGCTGCTCTTACCACGGCAATTATTATCAATAATCTTAAGGCAGACATTGTAATAAATACCGGATCCGCAGGAGGACTTCGTCCTGAATCAGAAATAGGTATCGGTCATGTTATTGTCTCCACAGGCGTCGCCTACCATGATGTGGATCTTACAAACTTCGGATACAAACCGGGACAGCTGCCGGAGCACAGTCTTTACTTCAGAGCTGATGAAAAGCTGATAAAACTGGCAATGTCCTGTGAAAGATTAAATACTCACGAAGGACTCATCGTATCCGGAGACCAGTTTGTATGCACGGATGAACAGCATAACAGGATCCTGAAGAACTTTCCGGATGCCATGGCGACAGAAATGGAAGGTGCATCCATAGGCCACGTATGCACGGAACTGTCAGTTCCTTTTATTGTCATACGCTCAGTTTCAGACACTGCAGATCATGAATCCACCGTAGATTTTGACGAATTTCTCCCTGTTGCATCAAGAAACTCGTCCACAATTGCACTGCACGTGCTGGAAAAACTGTGAATATCGATATATACACTGTTCTGTACCAGTTTTTCTGTTCAAGACCCGGTGTCGTATGCACGGTAACGCTGCTTGCCATGATGATACCGGTCTCTTCAAACATATGCTGCCTGCTGTTCACCCGTATAGCAGACCGTCTGAACAGCGGTGATCTGCACCCGGCCACTGCAGGAATGTTCAGCATTCTTGCGAACCTGGTTATTTTTCTGCCCCTTCTTGCTCTTCTGTGGTGCATGAACAACCTTCTGCCCCATGAAATAATTTACGACTATCTGCTGATGCTTTTCTGCATTGAATACTCATCAGTAAGATCCTCCGTCACGGATGTAAGTTTTCAGCTCCGGAAAGAGCAGCTGAAAAAAGCCCGGCGGGCTGCAGGATTTCTACTCCTCAGAAGTACCGACACACTGAGTGAAATGGGAGTTGCCAAGGCTGTCTGTGAATCTGTGGTTCTGCACTTCCTGCACGGATTTTTTGTACCGGTCTTCTGGTATCTTCTTCTCGGACCTACGGCAGCTTTTATATCTGTACTTCTTGTTATTCTAAGCAGAGCCTTCAGCATCAAACTGAGAAAGAACGAATATTTCGGAAGAGTCAATTCTGTTCTGGCAAAGACTGTATCAGCCATTCCGGCATTAGTCATGTACGCAATGCTGTTTTTTGTAACTCTGAATTTCAATGCTTTCGGCAGGGCCGTTACCCATATGAGATTTCACCCCTGCAGACTGAGCGGGCTTCTTATCGGTTTTACGGCAGAGCATCTGAACATTTCACTGGGAGGTCCCAGAATTTACCAGGATGAGAAAATAAGGTACAATCGCATCGGTGGAAAAACAGATCCCGCACCTGTTCATGTGGATCGCTCATACAGAATGTCAAGAAACTCTGTTTTGCTGTCTTCAGCCTGTCTTCTGACATATCAGTTGCTACATATTTTAATTTAGGAACACAATGCACAAGCTCAAGCTTATTGTACTGTCTGTTTTCATGGCTGCAGATCTGGTGGCTGCAACAACAGCAGACAGCACATATACAGCAAAAATGAGACTCTCTCAGCCATCGGCCGCCACTGCCGGCAATATTGCGATGATGAAGGATGTGAGTGAAACAATAAAGCATCTCGTTGCAGTAAGAGAGGCAAAACTGAAAAATGAAAAGAACAATCTCAACAGTATCAAAATTATTTCTCTTGCTCCGATTGTCACAGAGAACCTCTTCAGTCTCGGTCTTCAGAACAATGTTGTTGGCATCGACAGCATGTCAGACTACTTCAAACCGGCCTCCAAACTGCCGAAGGTTGCTTCCATTGATGTAATCAACTATGAGGAAATTATTAAACTGAAGCCGGATCTGATTATCGCATGGAACAATTTCTATCCCAACCTTGAAAAGGACGTCAAACGGCTCAGGATCCCGGCAAATATATTCAGATTCAGAACAGAACGTCTTCTTGACTACAGTTCGGCGATACTTGAACTGGGAAGAGTTACCCATGCAGAGGAGCAGTCGGTAAAGCTCAAGGAAAACTTCTTTACCCGTCTCAAGCATATCAAAAGCAAATACCAGAACTATCCTCAGCATTCAGTAATCTACATACTGTGGGACGATCCGATATACACGGTTTCGGAAAACACCTGGATCAACGATATGATCGAGACATGCAACGGAACAAATCCTGTAAGAAGCATAGATCAGGCTTACCCGGTAATCGACAAGGAGTACCTGCTGAGTCTGCAGCCGGAAATCATAATCAATGCCACAGTGAAAAAGGAAAAGATGAACATTCCGGAAACTCTCCAGTCAAGAGTTTATACACTGAAGAACGTGGACGGCACCCACAGAATTTCTCCCGTCACTCTGGACAGCAATGAGGAGCTGTGTCAGATCATACACGGTACAGGAGAAAGCACAGATCAGAACACCAGTTCAAAGCAGGAAGCCGGCTCAAAGAAAGATTAAACATCCTGCTGATCTCAATAAGTACATATTCTGCGGCATGCCGCAGCCAGTCATGGAAGTTCACAGCTGCCAGTCTATCGGGGTTCTCCCCACTGCATTCAGATAATTGTTGGCCCTGACAAAGTGTCCGCAGCCCAAAAAACCGCGGTACGCCGAAAGCGGACTTGGATGAGCCGCCTCAAGAACCTCGTTGCGGCTTCTGTCAACAAAGGCACACTTCCTTCTGGCATAACTGCCCCACAGCATATAGACCACATTTGATAAATTCGCGTTTATAATCCTGATGACCTCGTCTGTAAACATCTCCCAGCCAATCGTCTGGTGAGAATTAGCCTGACCTCTCACAACTGTGAGAGTTGTGTTAAGAAGAAAAACTCCCTGACGCGCCCATTTTTCAAGATTACCGCTTGTCGGGATCTGATATCCCGGATATTCAACGGAAAGTTCCTTAAAAATATTTCTGAGAGAAGGAGGGAAAACACATCCGTCAGGAACAGAAAAACAGAGTCCGTGAGCCTGCCCCGGCTCATGATATGGATCCTGTCCGATAATCACAACCTTTATGTCAGAAAGCTCCGTATACCTGAAAGCATTAAAAATCTGACCCTTCGGAGGATAGATCTCGACTCCGCGACCGCGCTCCTGATCAATAAAACTCAGTATATTCTTGAAATAAGGCTTTCCCTTTTCCGCTGAAAGAGTTTCCCGCCATGTTAAAGATGCCATACATTTAACTCCATGTCCGGATAAATTTTATCAGAGTACAGTCTGAATGACCATGTTGAAAAATACCGCTGCAGATATGCCGAAACCATATGACTTCACCCGCGCTGACGAACTCCGCATGGCATTTCAGCATCCGGGACGATAATCCCGGCAGGTCAGTGCGCC
>CADBNP010000145.1 GCA_902796095.1 uncultured Aeromonadales bacterium
AGGAACCTGGCTGTTTCCGTTTTCATCCTTCATGAAATGCATGGTCATCATGATCATTCGGGCAACCCAGAAGAATATGATGTCAAAACCGGTTACCAGCACATCAGTAGGGTGGAAGGTTTTCAGCTCTCTTGTGTTTTCCGGCCAGCCGAGAGTTGAGAACGTCCAAAGTCCTGAACTGAACCAGGTGTCCAGCACATCCTCATCCTGTCTTAGTTTAAGATCTGCTGCGAGATTATAGAAGCTGCGGACATCATCTTCGTTTTTTCCTACGTAAACATTTCCGGATTCATCATACCATGCAGGAATGCGGTGACCCCACCACAGCTGACGGGAGATACACCAGTCCTGAATGTTTCTCATCCAGGAGAAATACATATTTTCGTACTGACTCGGAACGAACTGTATTCTTCCGTCCTCTACCGCTTCAATGGCAGGCTTGGCCAGAATTCCGGCTCTGACGTACCACTGATCTGTAAGCATAGGTTCAATAGGAACACCGCCACGGTCGCCGTATGGCTGCATCATCGTATGATCTTCAATCTTTTCAAGAAGCCCCAGCTCTTCGAATTTTGCAACGATGCGCTTTCTTGCCTCGTAGCGTTCCAGTCCTCTGTATTCTTCCGGTATGAAATCCGAATAAACGTCGCTCGGTTCACCGCTCGTGGTGAAGACTTCCGCTCTGCTGCGGATATGGGCATCCTCAGTCAGCACGTTGATCATTGGCAGACCGCAGCGTTTTCCCACCTCGTTATCGTTAAAGTCGTGGGCTGGAGTGATCTTTACGCAGCCGGTACCCTTTTCCATATCGGCATGCTCATCTCCCACAACAGGTATAAGACGGTTTACCAGAGGCAGAACAACCTTGCATCCGATAAGATCGCGGTAGCGCGGATCCTCCGGATTGACTGCCACGGCCGTATCGCCAAGCATTGTTTCAGGTCTGGTGGTTGCCACGACAATGTAGTCTTTGCCTTCGGCGGTTTTTTTGCCGTCTGCGAGAGGGTAGCGAAGATGCCACATATGGCTCCTGATCTCCTTGTTTTCCACCTCCAGATCGGATATGGCGGTGCGGAGTTTAGGATCCCAGTTGACCAGACGCTTGCCGCGGTATATCAGATCCTCGCGGTAGAGACGTATGAACACTTCCTGTACAGCTTTTGACAGTCCCTCATCCATGGTGAAGCGCTCACGGCTCCAGTCCACGGAATCTCCAAGTCTTCTCATCTGCCTGGTTATGGTTCCGCCTGATTCGCCCTTCCATTTCCAGACTCTTTCAATAAAGGCATCCCGTCCGTAGTCGTGACGGGTCTTTCCCTCTTCAGCGGCAATCTTGCGCTCCACAACCATCTGTGTCGCAATGCCCGCATGATCTGTACCTGCCTGCCAGAGTGTATTCTTTCCCTGCATGCGGTTATAGCGGATCAGGGTATCCATAATCGTCTGCTGAAACGCATGTCCCATATGCAGACTTCCGGTGACATTCGGAGGAGGAAGCATAATGCAGTACGGCTCGGCACCGTCGTTCCAGGAGGGCCTGAAGTAGCCCTTGTCTTCCCATTCTCTGTAAATAGCCTGTTCTATGGCCTGTGAATCAAAAGTTTTTTCCATAGTCTAATTCCGTAGAATGCTGTGATGTAGAAAAAAAGTAAATGTTACGTCTGCAGTCGGAAGTCTCGTGTGTAGCTGACCGCTCAGAACTGATGAATATGCCGGGATCATTCTGTCAGATTATAACCCATGCTTTTTTAAAACTCATTTTTTTATTGCCGGGTTATGAAATTGCGTATTTAGTTCAGACTGCACCGCACCGCCGCCGTTCTTCTGCTCCATAAGTCTGCGGTATTCATCCGGCTCATTCTGTGCATTGCTTATCTTCAGAGTTTTGTGCCTGCCGGTCAGACCCTTTAGGATCTCTATATTGCTCGGAGCTGTTTTAAACTGCTTTGACAGAAACTTTTTCAGATGCTCATTTGCCTTTCCGTCCACCGGCGGAGCTGTTATGGCGATTTTGATTTCATCACCGAGCCATCCCACAAACTCATCCCGGGATGCCTTGGGCTGAACAGCTATTCTCAGGGTGAATTCTGAATTCATATTACCAGAGTCCAGAGAAAACCGGCCATATCCGGAGCTATTTTAAGCAGCATCTGAGCTGCCAGATAGTCAGCGACCTGGAGCAGAATGAGAATTACTATAAAACTGATGTCAATCATACCGATAGGCGGAATGAACTTTCTCAGAACCTCGCTGATTGGGTTGGTGAGAGGTCTGGTAAACTGGGAAACTGTGTTGGATCCGAACCAGGAAAGCAGGGCGTCTATAATCAGAACCATCAGAAACACCATGCCGGTGTAGCGGATGATAAAAATCAGCGGTTTAAAGAAACAGTAGACCGGGTGAACCAGTGCTTCGAGAGGTATGTCCAGCAGCAGGTAGATTCCTATATATTTTACGGCAAGGAGTATGGGGATTGCCGCCATGGCTGACAGATTAACACCGCTGACAACCCTGTTGCCGAGAAGATTTACGGGCGGTTTGGTTATCTGGAGAATGTATGATGCAATTGGATTGTAGATGCTTACACCGCAGGACTGACACCATATTCTGAGCATGAAAACAGTTATCAGTATATTTATGATCCATCCGTAGAAAACAACGGAAAACGGCAGACCGTACATTATTCCTCCCTGTATGTTCCGGCTCCGCTTTTTCCCGTTTATGCAGCAGTTGTCCGGTTTTACCGGCAAACGCAGGAATAAGGTGCAGAGCTCTCTCTTTTTTATTCTTGTCTCCCCGCATTATATCATATTTTATGTGATGCACTTAACGAAGCTGGATGCCGGTCTGATCATCTC
Organism: uncultured Aeromonadales bacterium; assembly: GCA_902796095.1. Lineage (GTDB taxonomy): Bacteria > Pseudomonadota > Gammaproteobacteria > Enterobacterales > Succinivibrionaceae > UBA2804. The sequence goes on from CADBNP010000145.1 coordinate 2,859, forward strand.
CGGGTTTCAGAAGACTGGTGCAGAACTTCATGTTTTCAGAGCGGGAATTTCAGCTTTTCAGGATTGATGCATTTCTCAGAGTTATCCCGTAAATTTGGACGCGCCCGTCTGAACCTATGATCAGATCCAGGTTTTTATCTGATTTTTGTGATCTGATATTTGACATTGGCTCTTATGGATTGGACACTGTAAAGAGTTTTTTGTCTTTTTGGGGATCTGGAATGAACATGCAGCTTAAGAAAGGAATAATAGCGGCGGCTTTGGTACTTGCCGTGGCATTTATCAGCAATTCAGTTATTGTGGTTGACGAGGGCGAGAAGGGTGTCGTTACAACCTTCGGTGAGGTTTCCAATACCTTTGAGCCGGGACTTCACTTTGTGGTGCCTGCGGTGCAGCAGGTTCACAAGTACAGCGTTCGCGTGCAGAAGACCATGTTCGGTGACGGCAGGAACAATGTGCTCAGTGCCTACTCGTATGATCAGCAGATTATTGAATCCTACCGCATATCCGTGACCTGGCAGTACAACGGGGCTAAAATTGAGGATGTGTACAAGCATTTCGGCGTGAATGACACTATTTTCTACACGGTTGTATCCCCGTTAATCCAGCAGACCTCAAAAATTCTTTTCGGTCACTATACATCTCAGACCATAGTTCAGAAGCGAAGCGATCTGAGTCATGAACTCGATACCAATATCAAGGCTCTGCTCAAGGATTATCCGATAGTGGTTCTTTCAGTGCAGATTGAGGATGTAAATTTCTCCCGCTCCTATGAGAATATAATTGAACAGACTGCACAGAAGAAGCAGGAGGTGGAAAAGGCAAAGAACGAACTGCAGAAAGTAGAAATAGAATCTCAGCAGCTGGTGGCCAGAGCGGAAAGTGCAAACAAGGCAAAAAAGCTGGAGGCCGAAGCCAGAGCATACGCCATAAGAGTGCAGGCCGAGGCTGAGGCGGATGCAATCAAACTGAAGGCTGAAGCTCTGAAGGCAAACAAGGAGCTTGTTGCTCTGACCATAGCAGAAAAATGGAATGGCACAGTTCCACAGACTGTTATGGGAGATGCATCCGGTGTTGTTCCTATTTTTAATGTCAACGAGGCAATTTCTCAGGGAGTTAACAGAATTCAGCCCCAGATCGTAAATCAGCCTGAGAACTGATCGGAACTTTCTGCCGTGTATATGAAAAAAAGGGGACTTCAGTCCCCCTTTTTCGTCGCTGGCTGCAACATTCTGCATCCGTTGCAGAATTTCAGCAACCCGTAAAGAGCACCGGAATATGTATTTCAGAACAGCTTTTCCATTTCCTTTGCCCGGGTTATGCATGCGTCCATTGCAGAATTGACTGCATTTTTAAGGTTGTTCTCCTCGAATGCGGTTACGGCTGCGTGTGTTGTTCCTCCCTTTGATGTAACCTGTGCCCGCAGGGTTTCAAGAGAGACACCGGGACTTCTGTGTACGAGTTCTGCCGCGCCGAGTGCAGACTGTGTCACCAGCGTGTATGCCTGCTCGGCAGTAAGTCCCAGTTCAATGCTGTGCTCTATCATGTACTGCATGAAAAGGAAAAAGTATGCCGGAGATGAACCTGACGCTGCCGTTACTGTGTTCATATCTTCTTCCGTGTTTACCCATACTCTCTGACCTACAGCCTTAAGTACGGAATCTGCAAATTCCTTTTCCTCTGCAGACACTTCAGGTGACGCAAACATTCCGGTTACCCCCTTTCCAATAAGTGCCGGAGTGTTTGGCATAAGACGCACAATGCGTCTGTGTCCGGATGTCAGCTCGGTGATGCGGTTTATGGTTACACCGGCTGCCATGGAAATAATCAGCCTGTTCCCAATGCTTCCGAGACCAGCTGTCAGGGATTTCAGCATGTCGGCTATTACTTGTGGCTTTACCGCAAGTACCAGTACGTCGGCACCTGATGCTGCCGCCACATTGTCGGTTGTAACAGAGATTTTCAAATCTTCTTCTAGCTTCTTCAGTTTTTCGCTGTCAGAATCAGCTACTGTTACAAGTTCTCCTGGATAGCCTGAGCCTATAATGCCGCTGACCAGTGCACGGCCCATGTTGCCGCCGCCGATAAATGTTATTCTTCTTTTTTTCATTTTTATTTGTCCTTGTAGTTTCTTGCACCGAAAATTCTGGTGCCGATGCGTACGAGATTAGATCCGCAGGCTATGGCTGGTTCCATATCTGCAGTCATGCCCATGGAGAGAGTGTCAACCGACGGATATTTTTTCTTAATATCATCGAAAATCCGTTTCAGGTTCAGAAATTCCTCCTTCAGAATTTCTGTATCATCCGTGTTAAGAGCTATACCCATCAGTCCTCTCAGTTTAAGATTCGGCAGTCCGGCAATGACGGAGGCAAGGGAAAGAATGTTTTCCTCCTTTATTCCGCTTTTCTGCTCTTCATCAGAGATATTGATCTGTATGCAGGTATTGAGAGGATTCATTCCCTGCGGCCTCTGATCGTTAAGGCGTCTTGCTATTTTTTCTCTGTCGCAGCTCAGAACCCAGTCAAACCTTTCTGCAACGGATCTGGTTTTGTTTGACTGCAGCGGTCCGATGAAATACCAGATGATATCTCTCAGGCCTTCACTCTCAAATCTGTCTATTTTGGCACACGCTTCCTGTGCATAGGATTCGCCGAACATTCGCTGTCCCGCCTGGTATGCTTCAAGAATATCCTCATACGGCTTTGTTTTGCTGACGGCAAGAAGTTTCACTGTCTGTGCCGCCTGATTTCTGTTTCTGCATTCTTCAATTTCGTTCAGAACGCTGTTTATGTTTTCCTTGATTGACATTTTTTTCCGGTTGTCCTGTATTCAGTCCAGTTTAAACACTGCTGTGCAGTCGGCGAGTCATCATATCACTCCCCGTTATGTACGCATTATAACCGTGACTTCCTTAAATATGTGATGTAAATCGTTATCTGTGTCGTAATCTGAACACTAATATATATCAAAAGTAATGTAGATTTCATAAAATTATGCAGCTAGCATCGGAAAACTGTCTTTGTCTTCAGACTGACAGCTGCCGGCAGTTCACTTAACCGGGCACATGTCTGCGGTAGTACGGGCTGTTTTTTTGTGCAGAAGCTTTTGCCGGTGACCATTATAATAAAAATCTGGCCAGGGAAGGACAGAATATAAACTCTAGAGTGGAGCTTTTAAATGAGTATAGATATAACAGACTTACTGAAATACAGTGTAGAAAACAATGCTTCCGACCTGCATCTTTCAGCCGGAATGATGCCAATGATACGTATCGACGGCGATATGAGAAAGCTGGAACTTGAGCCTATGGAGCACAAGGCGGTTTTCAAACTGGTTTACGATATCATGAACGACCAGCAGCGTAAGGAACTGGAAGATAATCTGGAAGTTGACTTCTCCTTCGCACTTCCTGGAGTGGCCCGTTTCCGTGTTAACGTCTTCCATCAGAACCGCGGTATCGGTGCAGTATTTCGTACCATTCCAAGCAAGGTGCTTTCTCTTGAGGATCTGAAGTGTCCTCCTATTTTCAAGAAGATTTCAGAAGCTCCCCGTGGTCTTGTCCTTGTTACCGGACCAACCGGTTCAGGAAAATCAACCACCCTGGCAGCCATGATCGATTATGTTAATGAGTCATTTCATGAACATATTCTTACCATTGAAGATCCTATCGAATTTGTGCATGTTTCGAAGAACTGTCTTGTGAATCAGCGTGAGGTTCACAGAGATACCCATTCCTTCAGCAACGCTCTTCGTTCAGCTCTTCGTGAAGACCCTGATATCATTCTGGTGGGCGAATTGCGTGACCTTGAAACTATTCGTCTTGCTCTGACCGCTGCAGAAACCGGTCACCTGGTGTTTGGTACTCTGCATACAAACTCTGCATCCAAAACTATTGACCGTATCATCGACGTGTTCCCTGGTGCGGAAAAGGGCATGGTCCGTTCCATGCTTTCAGAATCACTGAATGCCGTTATTTCCCAGACTTTGCTCAAGCGTCTGCAGGGCGGACGTGTGGCTGCGCATGAGATCATGATCGGTACTCCGGCTATCAGAAACCTGATACGTGAGGATAAGATTGCCCAGATGTACTCATCAATTCAGACCGGTGCTGCGCAGGGCATGCAGACTCTTGACGCCTGCCTTAAGAAACTTGTTGTCAGCGGTGTGGTGGCAGCCCAGGAGGCCCGTGCCGTAGCCAAGGATCCAACCACCATTTAATACAGGGGGAGTAACACAGTTATGATGTACGATGGTGCATTCCAGATTGATAAATATCTGAAAATTATGAATGAACGCGGAGGCTCCGATCTTTTTCTGACCTGTCAGCTCGAACCGTCCATGAAGGTAAACGGCAAAATAGAGAAGATTGACAGAGTCATTCTTGATGACAAGATGGTTATGGGATTCATGAACGAATGCTTCTACGGTCGCAAGGATCTGGAAGATCTGTTCAGAACAGCCTTTGAGGCAAACTTTGCCATTCAGCGTCCTGTACTCGGCCGCTATCGTGTAAGCTGCTTTATGCAGACCGGTATGCCAGGTATTGTTTTGCGTCGAATAGTTACGGAGATACCTACCATAGAGCAGCTGCAGATACCGGAAATTCTGCGTAACCTTGTTATGCTCAAGCGCGGTCTGATTCTGTTCGTAGGTGCTACAGGCGCCGGTAAATCAACTACTCAGGCTGCCATGATCGGTTATCGTAACACCAATACCGAAGGTCACATCCTGTCGATTGAGGATCCTATTGAATATGTTCACAATCATAAAAAGTCGATTATAACCCAGCGTGAGGTCGGTGTAGATACGGAATCCTTTGATGCGGCCTTGAAATCAGCTCTGCGTCAGGCTCCAGACGTAATTCTCATCGGCGAAATTCGTTCCATGGAAACCATGCAGTTCGCACTGTCCTTCGCAGAAACCGGTCACCTCTGCATGGCTACTCTTCACGCCAACAACGCCAACCAGGCTATTGAGCGTATCATGCACCTGGTTCCTGAAAACAAGCATCGCCAGTTGCTTTTCGATCTGTCCTTTAACCTTAAGGGTGTTGTTGCTCAGCAGCTTATTCCTACAAAGGACGGAAAGAGCCGCAGGGCTGTTTTTGAAATTCTGATCGGTACTCCTATTGTTCAGGATATTCTCCTCAAGGGTGAACTGGAAAGACTGAAGACAGTAATGCGTGATTCGAGAGAGCAGGGTATGATTACCTTCGACCAGTCACTGACAGATCTGTATTTTGCCGGCGTGATCCGTTATGAGGATGCTCTGAAGTTTGCTGATTCCCAGAACGAAGTTCGTCTTGCCATCAAACTGCGAGAGGGATCTGCAGATGATAATGCACTCCGCAATGTGGGATTCCACTGATTTGTTGAACGCATTCGTGACTACTGATTGTTATATCCCGGTTTCCACCGGGATTTTTTGATTCTGGGAACCGCACAATATCTTCATTACTCTTTGCAGACAAAAAAAACGGAGCAAAAACTCCGTTCTTCATGGTGCTTTCCTGAATCTGTTATCTTGAACTGAATGTCTGACCGACAACATCCTTGTCAAAGGTTTTTTCGCAGTACTTGCACTTCAGTTTCAGTCCTGTTGCCCTTCTCAATACATAGAAGGTTGTTGTTACATGCTCGAAATTTGAAATGCAGTTGCTGTTCGGGCATTTGTACACATTGCTGATGTGATCCGGAATTTCCGGTCTGTATTTCATTACAACCCTGGAATCCTCAATGATATTAACCGTTACTCCCGGTGCAAGAATTGCCAGCTGATTCACCTGCGACTGATTAAGCTGTTTGTTTTCAATCTTGATCAGATCCTTTAATCCCAGTGTCTTTGACGGGAGATTAAAGCCTACAGTGATTTTTGCTCCTGAACGCTGGGTATCAAGCATTTTGAAGTGTTTGAGGATGTTTATACCCTGACCGGCAGGAATATGATCGATTACTGAGCCGTTGGTTATGGCTTCTACCTGCATTTGTGCCATTTTAAACCTCCTCGTTTAGAACAAGTGAAAGCAGAGCTTCTCTGGCATATACACCGTTTTCAGCCTGCTGGAAGTAGTATGCATATGGTGTGTTGTCCATTTCCAGATCAATTTCATCAACTCTCGGCAGAGGGTGAAGAATTTTGAGATTAGGTTTGGCATTGTCGAACATTTCCGGATACAGCACATACTGAGATGCAATGGAGTGGTACTCGCTTTCTTCGAATCTCTCTTTCTGAACTCTGGTCATGTACAGAATATCAAGCTGAGGGATCAGCGATTCAAGATTCTTGTGCATGGAGTATCTGATGTTCTTGTTGTAGAGTTCCTCCAGCATATAGTCCGGCATGGCCAGGGCGTCGGGAGCAACAAAGAACATTTCGGCATTGAACAGACTGAGAGCCTGGGCCAGGGAATGAACTGTGCGTCCGTATTTCAGATCTCCGACAAATGCTATTTTCAGATTGTCGAGAACCTTCTGTGTTTCGTAGATGGTAAAGAGATCAAGCAGTGTCTGTGATGGATGCTGATTTGATCCGTCGCCTGCATTGATAACCGGCACCTTTGAAAACTCGGTTGCAAGTCTTGCTGCACCGTCTCTTGGATGACGCATGACTATGGCATCGGCGAAGTTGGAAATAATGCGGATGGAATCAGCTAGCGTTTCCCCTTTCTTTGCCATGGAAGTGTTGTTGGCATCTGCAAAACCTATGACAGATCCGCCGAGACGCTGAATAGCTGTTTCGAAGGACAGTCTTGTTCTTGTGGATGCCTCAAAAAAAAGGCTGGCAACCACACGGTTGGCCAGCAGTGAATGATCAGGTTCTTCCTTAAGCCTTTTTGCTGTTCTGAGAACCAGTTCCAGTTCTGAGCGGTTTAGTTCGGAAATCGAAATGATGTTTCTTTTGTAGAGAGGATTTGTCATCGCATTTTCCTGTTAGTGAGCGGATTATGCTGCCTTTATCAGATTACTCAGTCTGAGCCGGCAATTGTGAATGCTTTTTGAAATACGTGCATCCTTGTGATTATGCTATTTTTAATGTCAAAAATCAATGACGGCAGAAAGTGGTGAAAAAATGAAAAAACAAAGAAAACTTAAGAATGATGATTAGATGTCTGATATGACAGGAAGAGAAATGGCAGGGGTGGTAAGACTCGAACTCACAACCTAAGGTTTTGGAGACCTCCGCTCTACCATTGGAGCTACACCCCTGCGTCAGAAAACAAGTAGTATTATACACATCGATTTTTATTTTTAAACCCTTTTTAACAGATAAATGAATGATTTGTTTAAAATGTGTGCAGATTGACAGTCCTGAGTTCCCTCACGCTCCTTTCTTGCTGTTTCTTATTGTCCGGTTGTCCGGCTGCCATAGGTGAAAGTTGTTCTTTAAATACCTTTATGCTCTTATAATACAGTCGTTCCTGCTGTCACGGAGATTAACGACGGCAGTCTTTTCTTCACATGAGGATTTTATGTTTGAGCATTTTACCGTTTTCAGCTGGTTTGTTTTCGGACTGCTTGCGATACTTTCTGTGTTGAGCTGGTATATTATTTTTACCGGAGCTCTGAGTCTCTTCCTGTTTGACAGAGATTTTGAACGTGTAAAGACTAAATGGTCGACTGTTTCCGGGTACGATGGAATTTCAGATTACTCACGGAACGACAGGAGTCCTCTGGTCAATCTGCTGGTGGCAGGCGCATTTGAATGGGCAAAGATCAATCTGCTTGATTTAAGTGACGAAAACAAGGATCGGTTCATGTCTGATATGCTTCGTCATGAGGTGAGACAGATGTGCCTGGCTCTTGATCCAGGACTGACTTTTCTGGCACTTATTGCCTCGGTTGCACCGTTTATCGGACTGCTGGGTACAGTTGTAGGAATTTATCATACTCTTTCCGATTTTTCCGTATCCGCATCTGAGCCGACGCTGGTGATGATTTCCGGATCTGTCGGTGAAACTCTTGTCATGACAGCAGTCGGTCTTATTGTGGCAATACCCGCAGTGTTTGCATATAACATATTTGCAGCCAGGATCCGCACTGACAGAGAACGGATTAATTCACTCGCCGGTGTCTATCATAAACTGCTGGTCTACAGGTTGAAGTCCGATGAGCTATGAGTATAAGCCGGAACCTGGGAACGAGATCAGAAATGACATCAATGTTGTTCCTCTGATTGACGTGATCCTGGTTCTTCTTGTAATTTTTATGATTGCCATGCCTGCTATTTCTCTGTCAGTACGCACATCCTCCGCCGATCAGAGGATCAGCGAGGAGCTGATGGATAATGATTTTTTCAGCATTGTTCTGTACGGGAACGGGGAGCTGGAATATGACGGTGCAGTGATCAGTGAGGAGGAGCTTGCCGGCAGGATTGTTTCGGAGTCCAGAGGCAGAGTTCTTATCAGAACAGAGAATGATGTAACCTGCGGACGTCTTAACCGGATCCTAGCCATTGTGTCGGCCGGATCCGAGCGTACAGTTGAAATATCGGATTTGTGATCTATGAAATTTGCCGTCAGACTTGGTTTTCTGTTTCTTCTGCTTTTCGTTATCGGAGCAGTCTATCTGAGTATGGGATCATACAGAGTGAGTCTTTCTGAATTTATTGATCTTGTATGCGGAAATGGAAGCGATGATGCACGAATGGTGATATTTGATATAAGACTTCCCCGCCTTCTCGGGGCTGTCTGTACCGGAGCCGCTCTGAGTCTGTGCGGTGCCGTAATGCAGAGCATATTTAACAATCCTCTTGTTTCTCCTGACATACTCGGAGTAAGCAGCGGTGCAGCCTGCGGAGCCAGCGTTGCACTGATTTGCGGCGGCAGTGCAGCTGCTGTTTTTTTTAGTGCCTTCGGCTTTGGAATGGCTGCCGTCCTTGCGGCCGTTTTGATAGCTTCGGTGGCAGGAAATGTAAGGGGTACTCTTCTGGTCCTTGTTCTTGCCGGCATTGTTGTTTCCGCCTTCTTTTCCGGCATTGTTGAGCTGATATGCGCCTTTAATCCGCGGGCAGATGAATTTCCGTCAATACTGTTCTTTCTTTTCGGCTCCATGACCAGAATTACCTTTGATGATTTGTGGATCCTGGCACCGTTTCTTCTGGTTGCTTCGCTGTTTCTCTGGAAAATGAGCTACGCTCTTGATGTAATAAGTCTCGGGGAAACTGATGCTGCCGGACTCGGTGTTCCTGCCGTCAGACTTCGCTATATTGTGATAGCGATATGCTCGGTGATCTGTGGTATTTATATTGCGAAGGTGGGCATGATAGGATGGGTCGGTCTTATTATTCCACATATGGCAAGACTGGTGATGGGAGTTCGTCATCACTTTCTGATCCCGTCATCCATGATCCTGGGGGCTTTGTTTCTTACTGCAGTGGATTTGCTGTGTCGCAACCTCCTTACATATGAAATTCCGGTCGGAATTGTAACTTCCCTGGTTGGAGCTCCTGTTTTTGTGGTAATCCTGTGCAGAAATTTCAGGAGGATCAGGAGTGCTTGAATTTAAAAATGTATCATACGGCTGGAAGGATTGTGAACCGCTGCAGCGTGAACTCTGCTTTCATCTGCGGAAGGGGGGGATCCTTTCTGTACTCGGAGGCAACGGATCGGGAAAATCGTCGATGCTGTCGGTTTTTACAAATCCTTCAATGCTTTCAGCCGGTGATATTATGATAAACGGAGCAGAATTCAAAAATCTGTCCGGTCGCAGACTCTTTTCACAACTGGCGGTTGTTGCTCAGAATGCATCTGCTGTTTATCCATTCAGTGTGCTTGATTTTGTTCTTACCGGCTGGTTTCCGTGGCTGGGTGTTATGGGGACTCCGGGGAAAAAGGAGATTTCCGGCGCCAGGGATATTCTCCGCCGCATTGGCATCGCAGACTGGGAGAACAGGATTGTTACAACTTTAAGCGGCGGTGAATTTAAACTTGTGCAGCTGGCAAGAGCCATGGTCGGCGATCGCAGACTTCTGCTTCTTGACGAGGTTGACGGAGCTCTGGATTTTGCGAATCTGGTTCGGCTGACCGATATATTGTGTGCCTTTACAGAAAACGGTGGATCTGTCGTTCTTGTCACCCATAATCCGAATCTTGCGCTGACACTCGATTCGGATGTTCTTATTCTTTCACGGAATCTTCCCTATATGCTCGGACGTGCGGCAGATCTCATAGTCCCTGATATTCTGGAGGAGTATTTCTGTGTAAAAGTTGGACAGATGATAAGTTCTGAAACAGGCTGCAGGCAGATCATTCCTCATATGCACCGGCAGCATGCCTGAACGGCAGATCTAAAATGGACAGATTTTAGTTTCCGCGGACGTCTTATGTTTCAGACTGATTAATTACTTTGGATTGTAGCCATTAAAACCTATGCTATAATCACACGAATTTGTTAAAGTAGAAATAGACAATTGGCATGGAAGATATTGAATTAGATTCAAACGGCGACGAACTTATTAAGCTTCACTCGTTTACAGAGCAGGCTTACCTCAATTATTCAATGTCCGTAATTACTGATCGTGCTCTGCCGCATATTGGTGACGGACTTAAGCCTGTGCAGCGCAGAATTATTTACGCAATGCATAATCTCGGGATGCGACCCGATACTCCTTACAGGAAAGCTGCAAGAACCGTAGGCAAGGTTATAGGTGAGTTTCATCCTCACGGAGATGTATCCTGTTATGAGGCCATGGTTCTCATGGCTCAGAATTTCTCCTACCGCTATCCTTTTGTTGACGGTCAGGGAAACTGGGGATCAAGAGACAATCCGAAAAGCTTTGCTTCGATGCGCTATACGGAGTCCCGGCTTGCACCATTTGCCGATATTCTCCTCAGAGAACTGAACTTAGGTACGGTTGAATGGCAGCCTAATTTTGACGGATCTATCGAAGAACCCAAGGTCATGCCGTCTCTGCTCCCTAATGTGCTGCTTAACGGTGCTATCGGCATTGCCGTGGGCATGGCCACCAGTATTCCACCGCATAATGCCAGAGAACTGGCCAATGCGTGTGTCGATCTTCTTGATAATCCGGAGATTACCCTTCATGAACTGATGAAGCATATTCCGGCACCTGATTATCCTGCCAGAGCCGAGATTATCACTCCGGTTTCAGAAATCGAGCAGATCTACTCTACCGGCCGTGGCACCATCAGGATGAGAGCAACCTATGTTGTGGAAAACGGCAATGTCATAGTTACAAATCTGCCTTATCAGGCTTCATCCTCACGTATAGTAAAGCAGATTGCTGATCTGATGGAGGGCAGCGGCGGTCAGTCAAAGTTCACTCTGGTGTCTGATGTAAGAGATGAATCGGATTATAAAAACGAGTGCAGACTTGTAATAGTTCCAAGATCGAACCGTGTTGATATTCATAAGATGATGCTGCATCTTTTTGCAACCACAGATCTGCAGAAGAGCTATCAGGTCAATATGAATATTATTGGCCTTGAAGGCAAACCGAAGGTTTACTCGTTAAAGGAAATACTGGTCGAGTGGCTGAAATTCAGAAGAACAACAGTCGTTAACAGAATAAATAGCCGGCTGGAAAAGGTAAATGCCAGGCTTCATCTTATTGAAGGTCTTTTCATTGCAATCCTTAATATCGATGAGGTTATCAGGATCATCAGAACTTCGGATAATCCGAAAGAGGAACTGATGAAACGGTTTGCGCTTGACGAGATCCAGACTGAATATATTCTTGAAACCAAGCTGCGTCAGCTGGCCCGTCTTGCTGATATCAAACTGAGGGAGGAGCAGAAGGAACTTCTTGAGGAAAAGGAAAAGCTTGAAGGTTATCTGTCGTCTGATAAAAAACTTAATGCTCTCATTAAAAAGGAAATACAGCAGTGTGCCCGGGATTACGGTGATGATCGCATGAGCAGCGTTGTGACCAGAGATGAGGCAAAGGTTATAAGTGAGAAGGAACTTCTTCCTTCGGAAATTCTGACAGTTGTTCTTTCTGAAAAGGGCTGGATCAGAGCTGCGAAGGGTTCCGATGTTGATGTCAGGGGACTGAGCTACATGACAGGAGACTGTTTTGCCTTTTCTGCAGTGGGAAGATCCAACCAGGAGCTGGTTTTCCTTACGGAACTCGGCAGAGCCTACAGTCTTGATCCCGCTTCGCTTCCTTCTGCAAGAGGAAAGGGGGAGCCGCTTACCGGCCGCTTTGATTTTGAACCGGGAGACAGGACTGCCGGTATGATGATTGGCGACGAGTCTGATTCATATCTGATCTATTCTGATGCAGGATACGGCTTTATAACGACCATGGGAACAATGCTCTGTGCCAATCGTAAGGGCAAGGCTGTTCTCTCTGTTCCACAAGGAGGTATTGTTCAGCCTCCGATAAAGCTGGATCCGGAAGTTCATACCCGTCTGCTTACTGTGACATCTTCAGGAAGAATGCTGGTTTCATCGCTTGAAGGAATACCGCGACTTGCCAAGGGCAAGGGAGGAAGATTTATCGGACTTCCTGCCCGGGTGGTGGCGGAGCGGAGTGAGTATGTCACCAGGGCTGTTCTGCTGAATGAAAGTGCAACGGTGGTTATTTATGCAGGAAAGCGTAAATTTACTCTGGATCCTTCTGAACTTGAAACCTATTTCGGTGAAGGATCCTCCAAGGGACAGAAACTGCCGCGAGGCTTGCAGAATGTCGACGATATTGAAGTGAGCTTTTCTGTAAAGGAAAGAAAGGAACAGGAGACTTAGTATGTTGAAGTACGGAAGGATTTTTGTATTGCTGATTTTAGGTATTCTCAGCTTTTTGATTGCTCTGATTATCTGTATCTGCAGACCTTTTAATCCGCGAAACACCTATGTTATATCAAGATATCTTCTTGCACCGGCCTCCAGAATAGTCGGTCTTAAGGTTCATGTAGAGGAGCCGGAGTTTCTTAAAAATGTATCCAATGCAGTCTATGCGGCAAATCACCAGAGTAACTGGGATATTGTGACTCTGGCCTGGGGGGTTCGTCCCGGGGTAGTGGCCATAGGTAAGAAAAGTCTGGTTTATGTACCTCTTTTCGGTCTTATCTTCTTCCTGGCCGGAAGCATACGTCTTGATCGGGAAAACAAGCAGAAGGCCATGGAAACAATGGATCAGGTTTCAGAGAATCTCAGAAAAGGAAAGTATTCCATCTGGATATTTCCGGAGGGAACCAGATCAAAGGGCAGGGGACTCGGGAAGTTTAAGCCTGGTGCTCTGGTGACGGCGTCCGGTTCAAACGTACCTCTTGTTCCCATGGTAGCCTCGTCTTATTACGATGAGTTTGATATGAACCGCTGGAATAATGGTCATCTGATTATCAAGTATCTTGAACCCATAAGGTATCCTGAGTTTGACATGAAGAATAAGGAAGATCTGAAGAAGATTCGTACTTATACCCAGGAACTGCATGATATGTTTGAAAGGGAAATAGCGGAACTTGATGCCAGAGTTGCGGAAATGAATGCTGCAGACGGAGTAAAGCCCGGGGTAAAAAAATCTGAAAAACAGGCTGATTCTGAATCATCTGAAAAGTAGTTGTTTTTTCATGGTATGCTGATCGGCTCCGGCTGAATACCGCAGTTTTTCAGCTGGCGGTATCTGTTTCGGCATGCCGGCAGTATTTCAGAATTTGATTTAAGCGAGAAATCAGCAAGCACGCTGCATGACAGTTCGTCACTGCTGTAGGAGACGTTGTTCAGATTTGTGTTTACAATAATCTCAAAACCGCTGATCCAGTGTTTTGCAACTACAACAGGTGCCACGTCAGCACCAGGATCATCAGCTGTCACACCGGGAATAAAGCCCGGTACTTTCCATATTTCTTTTGACAGAACTGGAGGATCACTGCAGATTACAAGCGTCCTCCCATATTTGCTGTGATATCTGCGGTGTATATCAGCTATGATCCCTGCAGCTACCGCGGGAAAATTCTGGATTGTACATCCTTCAGAAATATAGAATTCACATTTATTCATGTCCTGTCTTCCTGATTTGGCAAACTGTTTAATATTTTTCCGAATGAGTTTTGGATTTAACCTGCCGCTGTTGGAGCCTCAGGTTCTATATCTGCAGAATCACTCATAATTCTTCTATGATAAAAGGCAACATGTAAACAGGGTATAATTTTCTGTATTTTTTTTTCAAACGATTTTCTTTTGAACATGGTATCCCTCTAAATATCCTGTTCCATTTCTTAAAAGTCGTAATTCAATTGTAATACCGTTTCTTCCAAATTGAAATTCAATAGCAGTACCGTATCTTCCATGTTTGTCTAAACGCTATTTGCATCACGCAAAGCGTCTCGTCTGTCAATGGTACGTTGCTGTTTAAAAAAATCCATGTTTACCTTAAAATAGAAGGAGGAAAAAGTCATGATGCAAGAGGGTTTCATTTGATCTTATCGCGATATATTTTTAAAGAGATTTTAAAAACTCAACTCTCGCTGTTTGTGATCCTGACTGCAGTGTTTCTCTGTCAGAGTTTTGTTCAGATCCTGACCCGGGCGACCAAAGGTGATATTCCTGCATCACTGGTAACCCAGGTTCTCATGCTGTCCATTCCCAATATGTCTGTTTTCATGCTGCCGCTTACAGTTTTTCTTGCCGTGCTGATAACTCATGCCCGTCTGAGCGGTGATTCTGAAATGGTGGTTATGAGATCCTTTGGTGTATCTCCTCTCAGAAATCTAACAATTTCCTTTGTTGTTGCTCTTGTTACTGCTGCGGTTGCTCTTTTCAATTCCATGTATCTGCTTCCCATGTCAATGCAGAAGCAGGCGAACCTTCTTGATGATGCCAAGGAGAATGCCAGTTATTTTGCCCTGGACAGCGGAAAGTTTATTAAACTCGGCGGCGGAACTTCAAGGGTGGTTGCCTATGTTGATGAACTTACCAAGGGTGAAGGTAAGATAGATCTTTCCTATGATAAAAACGATAAGGATAAAAAAGATGACGGACACAGTGATGAACTGCGCCGGATGAAGAATATATACCTTTTCTTTCGCGGTAATGATCGTTATCCACCTACCTATGCCGTGGCATCAGGTGGCAATATCGCCAAGGACAAGGATGGTATCATGTGGTTTATAATCACAAATGGAAAAAGTTATACCGGACCGAACAATAATGAGCAGTATGCAATTACCAATTTTGATGAATACCGGTTCTGGATTTCCGAATCGAATGATGAAGCCAAGGCAGTAAAGCCTTCGGTTAAAAATTCAACTGAACTTATAGCCAACGGTGACAGAGCATCTCAGGCAGAACTTCAGTGGCGGATCTCGGTTGCTGTTGCCATTCCTGTTCTGACTCTGATAGTCGTACCTCTTGGAGGAGTTAAGCCACGTCAGGGAAAATTTACCAAATTGCTGCCGGCTCTTCTGATTTTCGGATCCTATTTTCTGTTCTGCGGTGCACTTAAAAATCTGGTGGACAGGGGAAGTTTTCCGGTTTATCCCGGACTTTATCTTGTTCCGGTTCTGTTTCTTCTGTTTTTTGCCATACCGCTTAATCTGGTGGAAACCCAGTGGTATCGCAGAAGATTACTCAGGAGGAGAGCCGTTAAATGAGGTTTTATCCGAGTATTGTTGAACGTTACGTCGGCCGTCAGGTTACGATGTGGATCATCTATGTCAGTCTGTTCCTCTGTCTGATCTCATGGCTGATAAAATTTATGGAGCAGCTTCGCAATGTGGGTACAGGAACCTTTACGGTGCTCACCGCGGTGGAGGCTGTTACCATGCAGATTCCCCATAACTTTTATATCTTCTTTCCTCTTTCTGCACTTATGGGTACTGTTGTTGCCCTGTGTCTCATGTCATCCCGTTCGGAGCTTGTCGTTCTTCAGTCTTGCGGTGTATCAAAACTGAAAATTGTTACAGCCAGTGTTAAGATGGCGGTTCCGCTTATGCTGTTTGTAATTCTGCTCGGTGAGTTTGTCGTACCCTACACTCAGTTTAAATATGACGAGATAAGAGCCAAGGCAATCAAAGGGGTGTCTATTTCAGCCGGAGTCACCGGCAATTTATGGGCAAGAGAAAATAATGACTTCTTTTTTATGTCTCAGGCCAGTATAGAGGGAGAACTGAGAAATGTGGAGAAGTATACCTTTGATCCTGAAGCAAGAAAAATGGTTTCGCATTCAATGGCCGAGTCTGCCAGATTTGAGAATGGAAAATGGCTTTTCTACAATATAACACGCCGGGTTTTTAATGATGAAGGCTTTTCTGTTGAAAAAACTGACACGGAGCAGTGGCCTTTAACCATAACTCCGGACAAGTTCAAGGTCTTTTCCAATTCTCCAGATGAACTTTCCATTCATGGTCTGTATTCATACATAAAATATCTCAAAAAGAACCAGCTGAAGGCAGATCGTTTTGAACTGGAATTCTGGAGAAAAACACTTTCACCGTTTGCCGTAATCACCATGATTTTTCTTGCGTCAACGGTGGCATTCGGTTCCATGCGTTCCCTTTCGTTGAGTTCACGCATAGTTCTGGGCATAGTTTACGGATTTGTCTTTTATGTCGCCAATCAGACGTTCTCTCCGATGAGTCTGGTTTTCGGCATTCAGCCTTTTATCTGTGTGATACTCCCAAGTCTGCTTTTTTTCTGTATAGCAGTGTTTATGCTTCGAAGACGTTAGATTTTCCTGCTGTATCTTGACATGGTACCGGCGGTGAAATATAATTCAGTCGTCTTGGGCGGAAGACCTCATGATAGATTATACTTCCACTTTAAGACTTTCTGATTTGCCTTGGTGGCGGAATTGGTAGACGCAGCGGATTCAAAATCCGCCGGCCTTAAAACCGTGTCGGTTCGAGTCCGACCCGAGGCACCA
>CADBNP010000146.1 GCA_902796095.1 uncultured Aeromonadales bacterium
CCCTATATATGTCCGTATAGGGACGGACTCGATCGTCCCTATACGTCCCTATAGGGACATATTCGATCGTCCCTATTTGTCCGTAGTGGTTTTTCTTCTCAGGTAAAGCCGTTTATCTTCCGGATTTATATATGTCTCATAAAGTTTTTTATACTCTTTTCTGGACCGTTTCCCTGCCCCAAACCATCGTTTTATTGTATCTGCACTAACACCTATTTCCTCAGAGATATCTATAACTGATGCATCTCCGTCCTTCTCCAGTCCTTCAAAAGCAATACTCAGTGCCGACAGATTATCCGCTTTTTCCTGTTCAGTCTGTTTTTTCCTGGCATCTTTCATTTTCTCCCATGCCGGCTTTTCTGTATCTGGATTTACATCCTGCAGTACTCCGGATTCATCCAGATAATGCACTGGATACTTGAACCAAAGATTCACCGGATTGAATTTCGGGAATTCACGAAGGGTTCCTTCTATTCTCCATGCGGTCATGGATTCCACACTTTTCCTGGCCTGATCAACCTGGTATTTCAGCGCCTGCATCTGCCATTTATCGAGTATATTTTCGCAGTAAGCGTAGATCTTTTTCTGGTTCAGCAAATCATCTTCTGACAGGTCCTCCTGCCATTTCCAGTGGGCATCAAGGTATGATTTACAGGTTTTGCATACCGCTTTGTTTTCTTGCTGGATCATCATATCATCTGTAACTTCTAACTCGATCAGATCAATTACAGCGTCAGGATCTCTTGCGAAAACTCCTGACCCGGATGCTCTGTCAATGGCCTTTTTCTGCCCCTGTGAACCCTTGCTGTGATGATGGCAATAGATCACGGCACAGCCTAATTCTTTACAGATCAGGTCAAACTGGTTGCAGAAACGCGCCATCTGGTCAGCGCTGTTCTCATCCCCTGTAATGACCTTGTAGATCGGATCAAGGATAATAGCCTTAAAGCCGCTTTTTTGAGCCCGTCTGATCAATTTCGGGGCAAGCTGATCCATTGGTGCTGACTGCCCTCTTAAATTCCAGATATCAATATTCCGGAAGTTCTCAGGCCTGATACCCATGGCTGCATATACATCTTTGAACCTGTGCAGGCAGGATGCCCGATCAAGTTCCAGATTGATGTACAGCACCTTACCCATCCTGCAGTTCCATTTAAGCCATTTCTTGCCTTCTGCAATTGCTATGCAAAGTTCTATCAGGGCAAATGACTTACCGGCTTTTGAAGGCCCGGAAATCAGCATTTTATGGCCTTCTCGAAGCATATCCTCAATCAAGGCTGGTGCCAGGTCTGGAATACGATCCCATTCATCGGCAAGGTTTTCTATATCCGGCAGATTGTCATTAACTGACTCTATCCAGTCTTTCCATTCGGTCCAGGACGCCTTTCCAAGGTTTGTATCTACGATATACTGCTTCTGATCTCCTCGGATACATCCTGGCATTCTGGAAAGTCTTGATGGATTGCGGTTTTGCTTGTCGATCACCATGCCATTCTTTTCGCAGATATCATAAAGGAAATCTACCCGCTTCCGATATTCCTGATAATCGGCAGCATCTACCTTTACAATCGCATGCAACGATTTTTTGCCTGAATAGACAAGCACAGCGATAGGTAGCTCAAGCTCTCTTAGAAGAGCGTTTTGCTTTTCAATCTCCATGTCATCAGATTCCACCAGAGCGTATCGAAAATCGCTGACATTCTCATTTCTGACACCGTTTCCATCCAGCGGGTTAAACCGGATCCAGGCACCGCCTTCCACATCATAATCTCCGACAACAGAACCAATATCGTCACCGGCTTTTGTCAGTTCTTCAATCAGCTGACCAGCAGTCTTGTTATAGCTGCCTTTATCCTTTGGAATATACTTACGTTTCTCGTTCTTCCATGACCGGGTAACGAAACCGACGTTCTCACCCGCCTCGAATAATGTTTCGATATACCGAATAAGCTGCTCTCCAGGATGCCAATCATGAGGCGCCTGAATGTCTCTGTTCTCGATCCAGTTTGCATCTACTACTATGCCGTCGGAATCGATCGTGCTATCCCAGTCAAGTTCATACCCAGTATCAGGGCGATAACCGCCTTCCACGGCCATATGGTAGATCGTGCCTCCTGTGACAGGTGTTGCAGATCCGCTGAAAGAATTCCACTTCCTTTCGCATTCGCCACTATGATATCTTCCGTAATCACGTCGGCTCCAGTCGTCCCAGACAGCAACTGGATACCCTTCATGCTTTAATGCCATGCCGATATCGGTCCATTCCTGGTATGAACACATGGATGGATTGATGTAATCCAGTAATGTCCGTAGATCTGTCTTATACTCCATAACTGCTCCTTACCAGCCAAGGCCGGCATCTGCTTCAATAACAGGCGGCGTATATGTTTTAGGATTGATATCTCGCGGTGTCCGCCACCCATTTCCTGCGATCCTGTCGATCAGTCTTCTGGCCTGCTCAAAAGACCAGGTGCCAACATTCTCAAAACCCCTGTTCTCAAGCTGACGTATCTGCCTTGGTGTTGCAAGATTCTGACCCTGGCGTTCCCGGATCCGGTCGATCAGAAGATCTGCCTTACCAGAACTATCTACGCCTTCAGGATTGATCTGATACTGTTCCAGTTTCTTTTTCTGGGATTCTGTAGGCGGCTGCATCGCAGCTCCAAATGGCGGCTTGTAATGGATCAGGTCCATATCCATAATGGACATTTCAAACTGAAGCGGATCCACAAGCCTGCTTTTCTTCCGTTTCTGTTCTGCCAGAAGTTTCGCAAGCGCTTCCTCACGCTGTGCCTGTACATCCTCAGAAGCCTCTTTTTCAGCATCCTCAATATCCGCGCCGTTTGCATCCTGCGCCAGGTTTTCTGTCATCTTTTGCGCTACTTCTGGATCCTCACAGATCAGAGATGCAGGATGACAAAGATCGTGCCTCTCAGTCATCCACAGGAAATCAAGCAGAAGAAGATGATCTTTCCCTGGCGACAGCCTTGTTCCACGACCTACCATTTGGCAATAAAGGCTTCTTACTTTTGTCGGTCGAAGGACGATGATGCAGTCAACAGTCGGGCAGTCCCATCCTTCCGTCAGCAGCATGGAGTTACAGAGCACATTGTATTTTCCGGCATCGAAATCCTGCAGGACTTCTGCTCTATCTTCACTGGTTCCATTGACCTCGGCTGCTTTAAAGCCATGCTCGTTCAGAATGTCGCGGAACTTTTGCGATGTTTTTACAAGCGGCAGGAAGACCACTGTTTTTCGATCTTTACAGTAGGTTTCCATTTCTGATGCGATCAGATCAAGATACGGATCCAGTGCAGTTCCAATTTCGCCCGCCTTAAAATCGCCGGCTTGAATACCGACCTGACTAATGTCGATCTTAAGCGGAATTGTCCTTGCCCTGATCGGACACAGGTACTTTTCTCTGATTGCCTGTGATAACGAATATTCGTAAGCAATTTGTTCAAAGTAAGTACCAAGATCCTTCATGTCTCCGCGATCAGGCGTTGCTGTCACTCCGAGAACCTTCGCTTCAGAGAAGTACTGCAAGACCCTTTGGTAGCTTTCAGATATGACATGATGGGCCTCATCCACAATAATGGTTGAGAAATAATTTTTTGGGAATTTTTTCAAGCGGCTTTCTTTCATGAGAGTCTGAACACTGCCTACTACCACGCGATACCAGGATCCGAGACAAGAGGACTCAGCTTTTTCAAGGGCACTTCCAAGACCTGTGCTCTTTCGCAGCTTATCCGCCGCCTGATCCAGCAACTCTCCCCGGTGCGCCAGGATCAATACTCTGCTGCCTTCTCTTACCCTGTCGCATGTGATTGCACTGAACACGATCGTTTTACCAGTCCCAGTCGGAAGAACCAGCAGGAGCTTATTTGCACCCGCCTTCCACATGGACATGACTGCATCATGCGCTTCTTGCTGGTACGGCCGTAATGCCATCAGATCGCCCATTTATTCGTTCCTGAATCCTTCCTGCTTTCCGGAGCATAAAAAGTCTTGATGTTATTGTAAGTGTTTCCATTATTTCCTTTGTTCTGTACAATCTGGCATCTTCCGCGTGTGCCAGGAAGCTTCGACCAGTAATTTCCGGTAATTGGTTCGCCTTTCTTCTTAAGGCCAGTGCTGACCAGAAGACTTCCAATCTTCCATGCAAAATTCGAGTGAAGTATGAAGTTCTCACGAAGTGATACCTCATCCTGTCCAGGTACCTGCACATTCATATACACGGTTGCCATCTTGGCGCCTTTGTATTTTTCGGAATTGTCACCTACAAAAGTGCGGTCGATATGATCAACGATGAAATCATAATCACCTTCCGGAATAACCACATACTGCTGCTCATCCTGTTCGATCGTGCTGTCCCAATCCAATTCATATCCTGTTGTATTCGCCATTTTTTAATCCTCCCTGTTAATTAAATGGTAACTCCATATCTTTTCTGGCCTGTCTGATCTGGTCCCGGACTTTAGTCCATTGGGCCACAAACAGGCCTTCAATAATACCTGGACTGACTGTTTCAAAATCAGGGATCTTCGTCCCATACGGAATAAATCCTTTTGACATAGCAAAGTTTTCAATATCCCATTCAGCAATGTTGTCATTCAGCATCAGATCGCGAAGTGCTTTCGGGATCCTCATATCCAGTTCTTCTTCCTGTACTGGTTTTTCACGCATTACGTCTTCCTGTGTTACAGGTTTAGGCTTCTCAGATACATGCTCAGGCGTTTTCTGCGGAGTCTCAGGCTTTTTAACGCTTTTCTCAGACAATTCCTCCGGGTCATGCATTGGTGCAGGTGCTGATTTCTGTATATGTTTTGGAGCAGATTCAACTGCCTGTCCAGATTCTATCAGCTGCTTGATCTGGTCATATGAGAAAGGCATTTCTTCTGGCAATCCATACCGGTTTTTTGCATCCCAACAGGAGTGATGCGCTGTATACATGACGCGCTGTCCACCTTGTGCCTTTGCCTTCTTAGTCTTGGAATCAGTAATGATGATGGTTTTATAATTTGCAAAAAGCACCATATCTGCCCACTCTTTTACAGCAGCACTGATTGATGTTTTGGGGCTGTCAATCAGTTTCATGGTGTAACGGTCATAAGCCCCCATTTCATCAGGCTGTTCGAACTTCCGGAGTGTTGCATGCGCTGTCAGAACTACATTGATTCCTCGACCTATCACATCGGAAAGCAGGTTCAAAAGTTCCCCAAACTTCTCATACACATATCGATAACCGTTTCCGTAACCAAAATCCTCAATTCCGGATTTATTATGTTCATCCAGCACGGATTGAATCGCCATTTTTTCAGCCCAGTCTGCTGTATCAATAATCAGTGTCTTACACACCTCAGGATGCTGGATAACATACCGCACTTCCTCTTTTAAAATTGTCCAGGAAGATGGATCAGGAAGACGAGCTACGTCTAATTCCTTTGTGGATCCTTCTGTATCGATAAATAATGGATCCGGAAATTGTGCTGCAAAGGTTGTCTTTCCAATTCCTTCCGGTCCATAGATCAGTACTTTTTTTGCTCCTTTGATTTTTCCTCTTGTGATTTCCATCCGTCCCTCCTTACAATTTTACATTCCGCCAATCTATAACTGGCGTAGACTGTTCAACTGTATCTACTGCATATCCGTCTTCGATGATAATGCTGCATTCATCCCCTGTACTTACCCTTGTCGCAATTGCCTGAAGCCCTTCCCGTTCAAGCCATGCACCAAAATCATTCATGGTCTGTACATCCATCTGTTCCAGTTTATCCAAGAGGACGAAACCGCATTCCGGATTCAGCCGGCGGACAATAGCTGTCGATACTTTTAACTGTTCCGCGGAAGACATGTTGTCCCACTTCTGGCCTTTATATATCAGTTCTCCATCGCTTACTGATAATTCAGGGAGTGGAAGATCCGCGTTTTTCAGAAGTGAAATTTTCTCTTTCCGAACCGAATCAAGTGACGCTGTCAATGAATCGTACTGGTTCCTGTAGCCTTTTGCATCCTCCTCTGCTTTTTCCTTATCCAGATTTGCCCGAACCTTGCGGTTGATCTCATCGATATTCGCGATACTGGCTTCCAGTTCCTCGGTAGATTCATCCTGAAGCATGGCCGCGTCAGCAAATGCGATTTCCTTATCTTTACAAGCCTGATTGTATTTCTCTTTTGCGGTTTCCAGACGCTTTTCTGCCTCCGCTGCCGCAGCATAGGCAAGGGACAGTTCTTTTTCCGCAAGGTCAGCTTTTCGTTCGAGATCATTGGCATGATCGCGTTTCCGCTGGTTCTCTCCATTTCTTGCGAGGATT
The DNA here is from genome assembly GCA_902796095.1 of uncultured Aeromonadales bacterium. Classification (GTDB taxonomy): domain Bacteria; phylum Pseudomonadota; class Gammaproteobacteria; order Enterobacterales; family Succinivibrionaceae; genus UBA2804. Next base: position 6,315 of record CADBNP010000146.1, read on the forward strand.
TCCTGCTGTTCACGAATCAGCTCTGAAGGAGATACCGGTTCAGATGGCATATCCGGATAAAACGGCTGCTCTTTTGCATACTTTGTTTTCTGATCAGCGATCCGTCCTACCATGGTCCGCTCACTATAGATCTGCTTTTCTTCTGCTTCAAGCTTTGCAAGAGCATCTCCAACTCCAATAATTCTCAGCAGAGTCTGAGCCTTTTCCTTACCTGAAGCGTTTAAAAACCTCGGTAGATTTAAAGCTAATTCTTCGACAAACTCATTCAGGAGCTGTTGGCCGCCCTTTCTTCCTGACGGATCTGTAACTTTCAGGTCGCTGTTCTTACCCTTCCTTTCAACAACAAGACCGTTGTTCATGACAATCCTGATATTTGGAGGAAGCACGGATCCTTCCCGCTGGGCCATAGAAGGCCTGAAATTGTTGCCACCAAGTGCCCACAAGATGGAGTCCAGGACAGATGTTTTTCCCTGTCCATTATTACCACCAATTACCGTCAATCCATTTTGTGACGGCTTCAGTTTTACAGCCCTGATTCTTTTTACGTTCTCGATTTCGAGACTGTTGATCTTCATACTCATACTTTGTATCTCTATTTCTCCTCTCTTTTATTGCATGACATCTGATAATCTCCTATCGTTGCATCATCATTTCTGATATAATGAGAGGGTGAGAATGTACCTCTCATCTTTCTTTGCGGTCTGGCAGACTCCTACTCTGTCAGGCCGTATATTTTAAGCTGAGGATCTCCGTCAAATGCTGAACGGCCTCATCATACTGTTTCTGAGCATCCGGTCCAAAGATCCGGTAAACATGATCACGGTTTTTGATTCCGAGCTC
>CADBNP010000147.1 GCA_902796095.1 uncultured Aeromonadales bacterium
ATTCACGTGCATCGCAGAACATATACGCCATATCTGTAACATTGGATACATCCCAGTCTTTCAAAGACTGATTAAATTTTTCAGCTTCGAAGAACATGTATGACATGTCTGTAACAGAGGATACATCCCATTTATTAAGAGGTTCATTGAAACTTTTGACTCCGCAGAACATATGGGACATATCAGTAACATTGGATACATCCCAGTTCTCTATCCCGGCAAAATCTGTTCTGTCTGAAAATCTGAACAGCATACTCATGTCAGATATCAAAGATGTGTCTATGCAGCCAAGATTTACAGACCTGTCATTTACAAGATTTGCAAGTTCTTCTTTTGTGTGTGGTTTGTGCATTTCTTTTTCCTTAATCATCTGAATATGATGTGGCGGGTACTGTGATTTGCCTAATTAGATCAGATCGTTATCGTATCATTTCAGGAAAATTCAATCGATGAAATAACACATTTGGATTCAGAAAAAGAGACTGAGTTCACTTGAAATCTTGACGCAGCAATGTATTAAGATCAGAAACATGGTCAGTTCTGAAGCAGATGACCAGGAAACCGATTAGTGGTAATGTACTGGGGCATAAAACGAAGCAACTTAATTCTTTTTTGATGTTTTCTTTCATTTTTTCAGCTGTTCCGTTACTGTGTTTTTGGGAGATGTTTACTCTTAAGGCTGTCTGGTGTAGTATCTCCGGCGAAGTATTATTCTGTGAAGTCAGGGAAACGCATTATGCCGGCGGCAAAGCGTGATGCTGTACCGGAAGTCGTTTTGACACGACCCGGAACGATTTTCCTGGATGACTTTCGGAAATGACTTTGGGCGCGGTGATATGCGCCGAGACAGGACGAGTCCGGAAAACCGGACCCCGGTGATTAGCTGTTTGCATAAGGAGAACCAGCAGATATGAAATGCGCTGCCTGCGGCTGTGATGCCGGTGATGATGCCAGGTGCTGCCCCGTTTGCGGCAAATCCCTCTCTGGAAATAAGCCGGAGTCTCAAGCCGGTGAAGTAGCGGCCGGGTCCGCTGTATCCGGGAGCTCCTGCGTTTCAGGGGAGCGACTCTGTCACTGCTGTCAGACTCCTCTGAGACGGGACGTTCCTTCTGCTGCAACTGCGGATTCCCGGCGGTCGGGCGGGACGGAAATCCCTGTGCCGGAAATGTCAGGAGGGGGAGGAACCGACGTTTCTGACAGCACTATGGTCCTGTCCCTGGTGAAAGAAATGAAAACCATGACATGGTGGATTATCTGCGGCGCAGTGTTTATGGTTCTGACCTGTGCTTTGCCATGGCTGACGACGCATCTGGAGCTGTTATTCTCGATTGCTCTGTTTCTTGGACTGGGCATTTTGACTACGCAAGTCGTTATTCTGTTAAAAACTCCGTCCCTGGTCCAAAAATGCGGGGAATTATGCATGGATGACGGAGAACTTGCGAAAAGAATTTCCAGGGTGAGACAACATTTAAAGGACCGCTTGAAATTTTTTATCCTTGATATTGTTTTTCTGTCGTCGCTTATCGTTTTTGTGGGATTGCTTGTTCTGGTGTCATTTTTGGGACTTCTTGACTCTTTTTTCTACGCCTTTACGGGGACAAAACAAACTGCTGTTACCTGGGATGCATTTACACTGCTGCTATGCGTAGCAGGCGTTTTCGGAGTGCTGTTTCTGGCGAGCTGCATTGCTGACCTGGTTGTTCAGGCGTTTATGTTCGTTGATTTCTTCAGAATCAGGAAGTTTATTGGCAGAATGACCGTCCGGAATTGTTAGGACTCCAGCTCTGCTTTTAGGACTGATCCCGGCTGCTCAGCTTTTTCTGTGGGATAAGACTGTTTTTTCGGGACTGTGCCACTGCAAGTCCCGTTCTGTTATGTTATGTTCTTTCGCTTCCTTTGTTGTTTCCTGGATGTTTTATAATGACTTCTAAGCTGTATTCAGCCGTTCTTTGTTCAGGAACTGGCTGCCCGTGCGGCTTTTGTAGGTCCTTTTGAGCCGAAGAGTGTTTTGATCTTTTTTTGAGACTGCAGAGGACTGTGAAAACGCGTTGCTTTGCCGAATGTCGCCGCAACCCCCCTGCTTTAGCAACAGTGATATAAGACGACTGTTGTTTTGCTAAAGTTATCTGCTGTCCTCTATCTGCCATGCCAACACCGTCAAGTCTGAATAATCAGCTGCAGTTAATTTGGCAGACGCATCTGCCAAACCGTACCTGTTATATCGAGACATTTAAAACGGTGCTTAGTTTACGGATCAGAAGCTCAGGACTGTTCGGAGCAGTATCTGAAGAACGCTGTACCGGTATCCGAACTGCCGGAAGAGGCGATGAAAAGCAACAATGTGAAAATGCAGGCATTGAGCTGTCCTCGTGCTTTTCAGAAAGTGCAGGAGCGCCGTTCAGAGTCCGAACCGGAAAGGGTAACAAAAGCAAATTCACTGAATGCCTCTCATCCTCGATTTGCCGTACGGCGGCGGCTTCATGTCGGCATTAAATTTACCCCTGACTGTGAATTTCCATTTTTCGCTACCAGTGCTTTTTGACACAGGCGCATCATCATGGGCGCAATGCTCCTGTTTTGCGTTTCATGCAGCTGGCGTTTAAATCATCTATATGTGGCAGTCGTCGATCTTTGGCATCTCAAACATTGCAGTTTTAAAGAATTGTCTGATATCTTTAGGACAGCGTCGAATAATTTCAGGGAAAATTTTTTTTCATAAAAATGATGCTCCTGTTTCATTGTCTGCAGCAGAGTAATTTTTTGAGCTACGATCACTTTTCATCAGCATAGTCAGACTGTTTTCAGAAATAAAATTTTATGTTTATTTTGCAATGCACCCGGATTTCTACGGAGAAGCATGTAACTGACTGACAATCCGGTGTCTGATTCATAATACGGCATGTGACTCGAACTGCTGTCTGCTGATGACCATGACTGAATTTATGTCGATCCCGACGGAGCATCGTGCATGTTCCCGCCAGAATGTTTTTCAATGTAGTTTTCCGTTTGTACGGAGAGGAGCCGCAATGAATTTTTTCAAACCGATGGTTCTTGCAAGTCTGGTATCACTGTCTGCAGTTTCTTCTGCGGATGAGGAAAAAAAATTCACTTATGAGGATTTCAGATATTCGGTATGTGTGGGCAGCGGTGATTATTCAAAGAATGTTCAGGAGAAGATCCTGAAAATGATCGGTGAAGGGTTCAGCATTAACGGAGACTGCGTTAATGAAACCATGTTTTCCGCCGTAGCCCGCCGCACTTATTCACCTGAGTTTATAACAGCTCTTCTGAAAATCGGGGCAGATCCCGACTTTACAGGCAAAACCGGTGTTTCAGCCCGAATGACAGCGCTTTCCTCCAGGAAACTGGACATAGCAAATCTCTTCATAACACAGGACTGTGACTACGGCAGAAAGGACAGGAGAGGTGAGACGCTGCTGCAGCTTGCGTTCAGCAACAGATATCCAGAGATCGCAAAAAAAGTTCTGGAATACAGCATCCCGTCGAGTGTGATTAACGAAAAAGGTTCTGACGGCAACAGCGTTCTTGGAAGAATTGCCAGGGGAGAGATTTATTTTGATGAAGCCAATGTTAAGCGTCTTGCCGAGCTCGGTGCTGATTTCAATCAGCTTTCCTCCGACGGACTGCCTCTGCTTCAGGAATGCTTTCTGAAGAAAAAAAAGTCGCTTACCCATGATGAAAAAAAGCTGAACGCCTTCATAAAACACGGAGCTGACGTAAATGCAAAAAACAGCAGAGGTGAAAACGCACTGCATTTTATGGCTCACTACCGGCTGTATTCAAGACTGTATGATTTCGTCCTGAGCAGAAATCCGGATGTCAATGCGAAGGACTCTCTGGGCAATACGCCGCTGCTGGCATTGTATGTCTATGGCGACGGCAGGGAAAGTGACAGGGGAAACTATGCCAGGAAACTGATCGATGCAGGTGCTGACATCAATGCCGTCAATAATGAAGGAATATCTGTTCTTATGGCAGCGCTGCTGTCGGGAGCAGCAAACGGCCGGTCAGAATATATCGCCGAGAATCTGATAAAAGCCGGAGTCAAAACAGATGTCAGATCTCCGGAAGGTCACAGCGTACTGTTTTTTGCTGCCATCACTCGTATGGGATCATCTGTTGAAAAAGTATTGCTGGAAAGAGGATTTGATTTGAATGAGAAGGATCCGGTAACAGGAGAAACTCCGCTGATCACTGCAATTCTGGCTGAGAACGGCGGTTTTGCCGCGAGACTTGTTGATGCCGGTGCCGATGTCAATCTGACGGACAGCGAGGGCAGAACTGCGCTTATGGCACTCGCCTTTCACTATCCTGATCTGTCCCTGGCAAAAAAAATACTGAAGGCCGGAGGAAATTTGAAATCTTCAGACAAAAAGGGAAGAACAGCCTTCGATTACCTGGAGGACAGCTATCATCAGGATGATGACAGCTACAGCGACCGTATCGAAAAACTCAGAAAATTCTTTTCTGAGCAGTAGCTGCAGGGATCGGGAAAAGACTGCTTAGGCTTTTGCATTGCTGGTTTGGAAGAATGTGATTAAGCGTGCAGTTATGCATGAGGCAATTCTGTTTACTGCAGCATGCGACCTGAACACGGATGTAAGTTCCGTCGTGATGAAATGCAGGGACAGAGGCAGAAATTCAGAAAAAGATTTTCAGAGGGAAATGGCATGAATAGGAAGAAGGTATTAATCGGCAGCATTTTTTGTTCTGCCCTGATGGCATTTTCAGTGAACAGTGCGGATGCCAGGGTGATCAGCGTTGAGGTCAAGGGAAAGGATCTGCGTACAGCGGAGCAGAATGCCAGAGTTGCAGCGACGCGGCAGGTCATGCTGTCTGTAACTGATGAAAAATTTATTCGGGAACATACGAAGGAAATCCGATCTGATGTTATTGCCGGCGCTGAAAAATATGTAACCGGCATCAGGATCACGGAGAAAAATGAAGGCGGCAGGTTCATGACTGTCAAAGCGGAGGTTGATGTCAACCAGCCGAAACTTTCCGCATATCTTAAAAGTCTCGGTGCCGTTATTGTTCCTGCCTATGACGACGTCTATGAGGAGCGCAGAAATCTGCAGAGGGAGGCATCATCAAAAATTTTCGGAGAGACCATGTCTCTGGGGGTTGGAAGCGCGATCCTTCCCGCTGTCAGTCAGACTCCTGCCGTGACCGAGGAGACAGTGCCCGGCACAGATTTGTCCGGCGACGGTCAGACAGTCTATGAACCTGGAGAAATGTTCTGGGTTTACTATCGTCTGCCCGACTATTCGGAAATTACTGCAAAATCAGATCGCAGCATAGTTACGATCAATCTGCCGGAAACTCCCCCTGACTATGAAAATTCCCTTGCCGGAAAAATCACTGACAGTTACAGGGAAAACAGGGATCGCGAGGGATACTTCAGGGTTCGGGCTCCAAGCCGCAGCGGAAATTATGAGGTACGTCTTTTCTCGAAGGGCAAGAATGAAAGCACACTCCTGTCCAGACTGGGATTTTCAGTGAAGACGGAAGATGTTGCAAAACTTTCCCTTGAGAGAAACATCCTTCTGCCGGAGGAAACGTTTGTTGTCCAGATAGAAGGCAAGGAGAAGTTTCCTGGAGGAAGTCTGATTGTTGCACCTTCCGGCATGGATAATATGAAGCAGGACGAGATCCGGCAGAAGAAAATTTTTCAGTCCAAGGACTTTGATGATTTTTCCGATCCTTTTGTGGAGATAAAGGCTCCAGCCCAGCCTGGAAGCTATTCTGTTTATCTTTTTACCGGATGCAGCAGGTGTGAGGGATATGAGAATAACCGGGCGTCTCAGCTGCCGTATGCAAGACTTGATTTCAGAGTCACGGAGCCTTCCGCATCCTCCTTCAGCGGGGGTGCCGTTTCCGTTCCTGCGGAAATTCCATCCGGATCCGGTTTAGGAATTGCCTTCGCCTGCGGCGAGGACTGGAGAAAGGAAAAAAGTGATGTAGTCATAGAGAACGTAGCAGATCATAAAAAATATTTCAGTGAATCGGCCAGCTGCTCTGACCGGCCTTATTTCACGAAATTTGCCCGTAATTTTTCAGGACTGGGTGACTACAGAGTTACCGTCTCCCAGGGAAAGGATGAAAATCTTAAAGCTGTAACTGCCGAATTCAGGGTTGTACCTAACAGCATTGACAGGAAAACCGTGCCTTCGGTCAATGTTCCTTCCCGGACTGTTGAGCAGGACAGCAGCATGTATCTGACAGGGGTGGGCAGATCCTACTGGTCTGATACGGCATTTTTGAGTCTTGTTCCGAAAAATCTCTCACGGGATCTGAAACCAGTTCTTGAATATGCCGGAGATAAAATTAAAAAAGTCGGCAGAGGCTATAAATTCTCTGTGAATTTTTCGGTTGTCGAACCCGGCGGGGACTATGAGCTTCGTTTATATGATTCTGCCGAAGAGGGCGGAACAATGCAGTTTTCGGTGCCTATGCACGTTATGACTGATACCGAGATGGCGCAGCACAAAAAGGAAATCGGAGCCAGCGTTGAAAAATACCTGAATGAACCTGACAGGGAGCAGTCTTCATACAAGGAGAATCTGATTGAAACCTTCCATGTGCCGGAGCCGCCGAGACCTCAGCCCCTGGTTACCCGCTCTGTGTTGAGAACGGATGCAGATCTTAATTTTTCCCTGCCTGCAGCTACGGGTGTAGCCCTGAAGACTTCGGACTGTGACAAATATATTGATGATGAGATTCGTTCCATGACCAGAATTGACATAACTCTGGGCAGGGAAGGTGACTTTGAAGGTGAACTGGGCAGATTTTCCAAGACTCTTCTGCAGAAAATGCCCTTTCCTGACGAATCGGCTCTGAAGAAGGTTCAGGAATCCATGGATGAGATCCAGGACATGTACAGCAATACCATTGCAGGTCTGGATCAGCTTTCGGAACAGGATTATACAGGTGCGCTGAAAACAGCCATGCTGATGATGATCAAGACAGGCATGAACCACTGCAGCAGTGAGGAGTGTCTGAAAAAACTGCTGACAAAAAATTCGAAGAAATTCAGGGAAAGAATGGCCCGAATGTCAGATCAGGGATTCCAGAATTACTACGATACTCTGAAAACCGCCATCGGCAAAAGCAGTGATGGTAAAAAGATGCTGGATAATCTGGTCAGCTACCGGAAGATTGTGGGTGACTCTGCAAAGAGACTGAGTGACAGAAAGGATACCGCATCAAATGCTCTTGATGTAGTGGAGGATGTATCAACTCTTGCCGGAACGCTGGCAGGCGGAGATTATACAAACAAGGAGGCCTATGCCAATGCCGCCGCAGCGGTCCTTGCCATAGAGTTTCCTGTATATGTGGCAGCAGCCAAACTCTCCTATCAGGCCTATCTGTCGTCAAGAGACTTTGCCAGGGATGTGGCTGTTCTCCGTATGTACGGGAAATGGAAAAAGGTGGGTGCAGATAGCAGGGGATCCATGGGTTATGAGGATTTTGCGCGTATCTGGAAGGATGACTGGAAACTTCACAAGGATTCTGTCATGCGTCAGGCCAAAGAGGTGATGATCAAAACTCTTGGAAATGAACTTACCAAAAAGGTTCTTCATGGTGAAAGCAGGGATATAGCAAATGAATATTTCCAGATCCTGCGGGATGAAGGATACGAGGCTGCCCAGGAATACATCATGAAAACCGATTTCATAACCGAGGATGAGGTTTATGATTTTATGGAGGCTCAGTTCAAAGAATGGGAGAAGGCTGAAAACCTGAATACGGATTACGGACGGGAACTCAGGGATATCAAGAATGAATTCAAAATGCTGAACTCTGAAACCTATCCTGACTGCGAGAAGAAATTTTACTCATGGTACAGGGGACAGGCTGTCGATCAGTATAAAGATCTGAAATGGGGCGAAAGAACTGACAGGTACATAAAGGACAGGGCAAAGTCCCTCTGGTACAGGGGCTGTCCGGAAGAGATGGATGCATTCCAGGCCTACTATCAGACTAAAAAGGAAATTGAACTGGAACTGCGCAAATGGAACAGAGATCGTTTCCTGTGCCGGGCAAGAGATATAAAAAATGAAGCTAAAAATATGGTATGCGAACTGGTAAACGGCCGCTATGACTATCTCAGTGCCGTAGGCCGGTATGCCTGCGACTGCGGATGGAATGCGGCAATAGCAGACGGAGAGGTTGTAACAGGCAGCGAACTGAGAAATTACAGAAGAGAGGCTGAGATTGTGAATGTGATGTCAGCCATCGGCAATCATGATGTTCTTCACTGTCTCTGCAACTACGGTCGTGTATCCCACGGTGGTGCAAGTTCATCTGTGGGAATTTCCTTTAGTCCGACTGCGACAGGAATTGCACCTAGCGGTGATAAATGTGGCGTAAATCAGCGGGGAAGCTGCTTTGCCAGAGGAAATAGCTGCTGGCATTTTACCATGCCTACTGATGATGAGGGTTTAATAAGGTGCGGTTATGCAAAGGCTTTAGAAAACGCGAAGGACAAGCATGACGCCATTAAATCAGCCGTTGATGAGACAAGACAGTGCAATGCGGACTATGATCAGATTATTAAGGAAGCAAAACGCAGG
>CADBNP010000148.1 GCA_902796095.1 uncultured Aeromonadales bacterium
CTGCAGAATGTTCAGGATGACATCAGTTCATTCGCATCATCATGCACTGAATTTCTGAGCAGAATTTTCACCAATCAGGTACTGACGCACATGAGTGAAATGGCTCTTAATCTGACACTATTCACCAAACTGAATTCCATGGATACGGTGTTTTCAGAAATGCAGAAATCATTGCAGGTATCCAGAGACGCAGAGAAATTTGCAGATCTGGTAATTACCGTGAATTCAGGTCGGGATAATGAATGCATCTATCTCTTTGAACTTAAATACATCACCAAATCTGATGCTACAGAATCAAAGATTCAAAAAACTGTAAAGGAAGCAACAGATCAGGTTCAGAGATACAAATCAGCTCTGGATTTCCGGGACAGACAGGTTAAAGCATATGCAATGATCTTTGTAGGTTCTGACTGTGTGTACTGCGGGTAACCTTTGATATGGTTTCACTGTACAGCAGCACTCACTCAACCCGATGCAGTCATGAACGGGTCTAACACAGGATCCCGGAGCTGTTATCAAAACTGCGCAAAACAAGTCTCCTGTCTTTCCTGTGTTACAGTTTTCTTTGTGTAACTCGAACCTGGCAGATCTGACATTTTTCCAGACTATCCGGAGTTACCTGTCAGAAGATACAGTGCAGGATCCTGTAATTTCATATAAAAAAAGATTGAAACAACTACTCACTGATAAACATCAGTATAAATAATTAATTTATGAAAATAAGGAATTTGAAAGAGTTAATCTTATAATGAATGGTGCCTGATGAGGGACTCGAACCCTCACACCCGATGGGCACAACCACCTCAAGGTTGCGTGTCTACCAATTCCACCAACCAGGCACTTTAACTTGAAAGTCTTTGTTGTCGTCTTCTCTTGAAGACGTGTACATTATAGCAATTAACTTTTTAATTACAACATCTGTTTGATTTATTTTGTGTTGACTGCTCAAAAAATAGTTAAAAATTGCGATGAAAGAGGAATCTGGTTATTTTTGATGCAGAAATATCTACTGCAAATGTTTTTTGCCGGTTGATTAAATTTATTAGCGCGCTCGGTGTAATTAAAAATGTAACAGAGAAACTCTGGTGCCAGACTGCTGCCTGAAACATGAAAGGTGATGAAACAGACTAAATTTTAATCTGATGATAAAACTCTTTTTTGTTGTGATATTACGGATATGATTATATAATTGTCGAAGTTTAGATTGAGATATGACTTTTAGCATCTGACCGTTTTGTGCAGGTTGCCGGGTTGTGAGTTTCAAGAAACAGAACTGCTCTTTTTACCAGTGATTTAGATGTAACTGAGAGCATGCGGGATGTGGTTTTATGTCCTGTTCAGCGGTGTCTGTTCCGCAGTCAGAATTTATTTCTGATCCAAATCGGTGTTGGTTTCATGAGCCGCGATTTGTTGTCGTCGGCTTTTTTGTTTTCAGGTGGTTATCCGAGGTTTGTTTGGCTAATATTAACGAAAAACTTACAGAAATTCTCAAACCCTCTGTTGAGGGTATGGGCTTTGAACTGTGGGGCATTGAGTTCCGTCATCAGGGCAGGCATTCAACTCTGGTTGTGTATATTGACAAGGAGGACGGCATAACTATAGATGACTGTGCCGATGTCAGTCGCCAGGTGAGTGCCGTACTTGATGTGGAGGATGTAATAACGTATGCCTATGATTTGGAGATTTCCTCTCCAGGTATGGATCGTCTGCTGTTTACTTTTGATCAGATGAAGCAGTACATCGGCTCTGACATGAATGTGGAACTCAATATGCCTGTTGATAACTGCCGCAAGTTTAAGGGATGTCTGGAATCGGTTGCAGATACCGTTCTTACCTTCAGACTTAAGGGTGAGACATCTCTGGAAGTTCTCTATTCCAATGTGAAAAAAGCCCGTTTGGTTCCCGTGTTTTGATGTGAAGGAGAAGAGTAATGGATAGCAAGGAAATAGCAGGTGTTGTTGAATCTGTTTCAAATGAAAAGGGGTTGAGCAAGGATAAGGTTTTCGAGGCTCTGGAATATGCTCTGGCAGTTGCGGTTAAGCATTGCCTAGACAAGAACGATATAAATGTCAGGGTCTCCATAAATCCCAAGAGCTGTGAATACAAGGTTTACCGCACCTGGGAGGTTGTTGCCGATGATCAGCTGACCAAGCCTATGACTCAAACCACCTTGTCTGCAGTCCGTCTAGATAATCCTTCTGCAAATATCGGAGATATTGTGGAAGAGGAAATTGACGTGGAGGAGGCCAAGGCGCGCCGCACAGGCTTCGGAAGAGTTGCTGCACAGACGGCAAAGAATGTTATCGTGCAGAAGATTCGTGATGCGGAAAAGGAACGGGTGATTGACTCCTACAAGGGTTATGTCGGAAAAATTGTTCAGGGTACCGTAAAGAAAAAGAACCGTGATTCCATTATTCTTGATCTCGGTTCACGTCAGCACGGAAACAGTGCCGATGCTCTGCTGACCCGTGAGAACTGGCTGAAAAATGAAAGTTTTTCAATGAATCAGCGAGTACGTGCCGTTCTTCTTCCGATTTCTGACGGGAAATCAAATCAGCTTTGCCTCAGTCGTACTACCAGTGAGTTCCTTTCCGAACTGTTTCGCTGTGAGGTTCCTGAGATTGCCGACGGAGTCGTTGAAATCAAGTCAGTGGCAAGAGACCCTGGCAACCGCTCGAAGATAGCTGTTGTTTCAAAGGACAGAAGAATTGATCCGGTTGGTGCATGTGTAGGTATGCGTCAGACCCGAATCAACGCGATTCTTGAGGAACTTAACGGAGAAAAGCTTGATATTGTTCTCTGGGATGCTGAACCGGTTACCTATGTGATAAACGCCATGTCACCGGCCAAGGTGGAGAAGGTATCAATAAATGAGGAAACTCATTCTATGGATCTGGCTGTTTTTGCCGACAACAAACCGCAGGCCATAGGTAAAAACGGTGCAAATGTCCGTCTTGCATCGAAGCTTACCGGATGGACAATCAACGTTTATGACGTTGACGAGTATGATCAGAAGATGTCAGGCAGAAGCAGCGCGATAATTAAGCAGTTTATGGATGTTCTCAATATTGATGAGGAGTTTGCTTCTGTACTGGTGGAAGAAGGATTTGAGTCGCTGGAGACCATAGCTTACGTTGATAAGTCAGAGTTAACCTCCATTGACGGACTTGATGATGATATAGCCGATGCCCTTCAGCAGTATGCCCGGGATGCAATTCAGAAGAATGCCGAAAAGGCCAAGGATCTCATGACACTGGAGGGGGTTGATACATCACTTGCCGCATTGTTTGCAGGCAAGGAAATTTATACCAAGGAGGAACTGGCTGAAATGTCGGTTGACGATCTTCTTGATATGGATGGTATGACAAAGGACAGGGCAAGCAGGCTGATTATGGCTGCCCGTCAGGATTGTCACTGGTTTGACTAATCGGCTCGGGATTGAGGAAATATATAAATATGGCAGAAGAAGAAAAGAAACCTATGACACTTTCTCTCGGCAGCAGAAAGTCGAAAACTGATGGTATTAAGAAGCGTGCCGGAGCATCAAACGGTCCTGAGATTCATAAGAAGAAGAGGGTTATCAAGCCGCAGGGACCTACAAGCGAAGAGCTTGCCCAGATGAAGATTGAAAATGAAAAGCGGGAGAAGGCTCAGCTGCTTGAGGCAGAAAATCGCAGGAAGGCCGAGGAAGAGCGTCGCAGAAAGAAAGAAGCCGAGGCTGAAGCAAAGAAGAAAGAAAAACTTCTTACCCCTGAACAGCAGGAAGAACGACGCAGAAAGAAGGAAGCCGAGGAAAAGTCACGCAGTGAATCCATGGCTATAATGCAGCAGCAGGAGGAGATTGCCCGCAAGAAGGCTGACGAGGAGTCTGAAGAGGCACGTCGCATTGCTGAGGAAAATCAGGCACGCTGGGAGCTTGAAGAGAAGGAGCGAGCAAGTCAGGACAATGATGACTACGACTCCGGTGCTTCGAAGTATGTAAAGGAAGCAGAAGAGGAACTGGATCGGGAAGAGGAAAACAAGAGCCGGCGCAAGGGATCTTCAGTTTCCAAAAAGGGCAGAGGCGCATCCGGACGCGAGGAAGATGATCGTGACGAACGGTTTGGCGGTGCGTCAAAGAATAAAATCTCCCGTGGCGGAAAGCATCAGAAGAGTGGAAAGTTCAGTCAGACTCAGAACCAGCACGGTTTCAACAAACCTGTTGCTCCTGTTTCCCGTGATATCGTTCTCAACGGTCCTATCACCGTAAGTGATCTTGCACAGAAGATGGCGGTCAAGGCGGTGGAAGTAATCAAGGTTCTTATGAAGCTTGGCGAAATGGTTACCATAAACCAGTATCTCGAAATTGAGACAGCCCAGGTGGTTGCGGAAGAAATGGGACACAAGGTAACCATCAAAAAGGAGAATGAGATCGAAGAGGCTGTTCTCAGTGAAATTCAGGATACTGAGGCAGAACTTGTTGCGAGACCTCCTGTTGTCACTATTATGGGTCACGTCGACCACGGTAAGACGTCACTTTTGGATTATATCCGGAAGACGAAGGTTGCATCCGGCGAGGCCGGCGGTATCACCCAGCATATAGGTGCATATCATGTTGAGACTGATAAGGGCATAATCACATTCCTTGATACTCCCGGCCATGCAGCGTTTACAGCAATGCGTGCCCGCGGTGCCAAGACAACTGATATTGTCATTCTGGTGGTTGCCGCTGATGACGGTGTAATGCCACAGACCGAAGAGGCTATCAAGCATGCAAGAGCAGCCAATGTTCCTATAGTTGTAGCTATCAACAAGATAGACAAGCCGGAGGCAGATCCGGAGCGTGTCATGAATGAACTCAGCCGCTACAACGTGGTTTCCGAGGAATGGGGCGGAGATACCCAGTTTGTGAAGGTATCTGCCAAGACAGGAAAGGGCATTGATGAACTTCTTGACGCAGTACTGCTTCAGGCTGAAGTCCTGGAACTGAAGGCTCCTGTTGCAGGTTACGCCACCGGTACGGTCATTGAATCAAGACTCGACAAGGGTCGCGGTCCTGTTGCCACAATTCTGGTGCAGACCGGTACTCTTCACAAGGGTGACAATGTTCTCTGCGGTATGGAGTACGGTCGCGTAAGAGCAATGCGCAATGAACTCGGTCATTCAGTTGAAGAAGCCGGACCTTCCATGCCGGTTGAACTTATCGGTCTGTCCGGTGTTCCGGCAGCCGGTGACGAGGCGATTGCTGTCAAGGATGAAAAACGTGCCCGCGAAGTTGCTCTTCTGCGTCAGGAGAAGATCAAGACCATTAAACTCAAGAAGACTACCTCTCTTGAAGAACTCTTTAACCGTGAGTCTTCGGATACCAAGAAATTCTCGGTTATCATCAAGGCTGATGTACAGGGTTCCAAAGAGGCCATTGTTGAGTCTCTTGAAAAACTGTCAACCGACGAGGTCAAGGTTAATGTGCTATCATCAGGTGTCGGCGGTATTTCAGAAAACGATGTCAACCTGGCCATGACCGGTGATGATGCGAATGCCATTATTCTCGGATTTAATGTGCGTGCTGACGCGTCTGCAAGAAAGCTTGCTGAAACAAACTCTGTTGAAATCAGATATTATTCAGTTATTTATGATCTGATTGACGAAGTGAAGGCTGCCATGACCGGTATGCTTAAGCCTGAATTCAAGCAGGAGATTGTCGGCATAGCTCAGGTTCGTGAAGTGTTCAGATCACCAAAGTTCGGTGCGATTGCAGGCTGCATGGTTATTGAAGGTTCTGTGAAGAGACTGAATCCTATCCGTGTTCTGCGTGACAATGTGGTTATTTATGAAGGCCAGCTGGAATCTCTCAGACGCTTCAAGGATGATGTCACCGAGGTTAAAAACGGTTTTGAATGCGGTATAGGTGTCAAGAATTACAATGACGTACAGGTCGGTGACCAGATTGAAGTGTACGAGGTTGTAGAACTTGCACGCAAACTCTGACAGGAGGTCTTAAACTAGCAATGCCAAGAGTTTTCAGCAGAGCAAGACGAGTTGCGGAGCAGATGCAGAAGGAGATAGCTGTTCTGCTTCAGCGTGAGTTCAAGGATCCCCGTGTCGGTCTGGTGACAGTTTCCGGAGTTGATCTGTCGGGGGATCTTATGTATGCCAGGGTGTATGTCACTTTTTTGGGAATCGATGACAGTCATGTCGCAGAGGCTGTAAAGGTACTGAATTCAGCTTCCGGCTTTTTCAGAACAATGATCGGTTCCAGAATGAAACTGAGGGCTGTTCCCCATATCAGCTTTCACTATGATTCAACTCTGGTAACAGGCATGAAGCTGTCAGGTCTGATCAGTGAATCAGTAAGACATGATCAGGAACTGCAGAAAGAGCACAGCGAGGAGTAACATATAAAATGTCTCGTCACAGGCGGGCGCACGGCAGAGATATCGACGGCATCCTGCTGCTTAATAAATCTGCCGGCATGACTTCAAGTTTTGCTCTGCAGAGAGTGAAACAGATTTTTAATGCCAACAAGGCCGGTCATACAGGTGCATTGGATCCCCTTGCCACTGGCATGCTTCCGATCTGTCTGGGAGAGGCTACAAAGTTTTCCCAGCTTCTTCTTGATTCTGACAAAAGTTATGAGGTGACAGCGCGTCTCGGCATCAGAACCGATACGTCTGATGCCGACGGTCAGGTTATTTCCAGAAGACCGAACAGTTCAACTCTTGAGGATATCCGGAATGCACTTAAGCATTTCTCAGGCGAGATAATGCAGGTTCCTTCCATGTTTTCTGCACTCAAATACAAAGGCAGACCGCTTTATGAGTATGCAAGAAACGGCATTGAAGTCCCGCGAGAGGCACGTCCCATAAAAATCTATGAGAATAAGATCGTTTCTTATGACGGAGATCTGCTGTCTCTTTCCATAAGCTGTTCCAAGGGCACCTACATCAGAACGATTGTAGATGATCTCGGAGAGATGCTTGGTTGCGGTGCTCATGTTGTGCGGCTTCACAGGACACGTGTAGCCTCATATGATCCTGCAAAAATGGTTACTCTTGAAGAACTTAACTGTCTTCTCAGTGAAAGTCTGGAGTCTTCTGAGGGACACCGGGATGAACTGGACGAACTCCTTCTTCCGCTGGACAGTGCCGTGTCAGGTTTTGAAGTGTTTACTGTTGAACCGGATTTGCTTTTTAAAATTCTTAACGGTCAGGCCGTGTCTGTGAAGAAATTGCAGAATAATGACTGTCAGGTAAGGCTTTATGACAGTATCCACGGATACTTTATAGGGGTTGCGGATATCGAGGACGGAGTCTTAAAGCCGAGGAGACTTGTCAGAAGTCTTGACGTTCTTTCCCTGCTTCCGGATCATACGCCGTTGATTTCCTCTGCTGATAATAGTCCGGCAGATAATCCTCTGCTTTAAACAGAATTGTTTTTGTGATAAAATTCACTCGCTTTTGAGCGGAGTTTTTTTCTGTTCTGAGGCGAGCAGTTTCGATGGCTGGATTAGTGATCGGTCATCGGTGTTTTTTCTTATTTATGGAGTATTAAAATGTCACTAACCAATGAACAGCGCCTTGCTATCATTAAGGAATACGGTCGTGATGAAAAGGATACCGGATCAACTGAGGTTCAGGTAGCTCTTTTAACAGCAAGAATTAATGATCTTCAGCCTCATTTCGAAAAGAACAAGAAGGATCATGCAAGCCGTCGCGGTCTGCTGCATCTTGTTTCTCAGCGTCGCGGACTTCTGGATTATCTTCGCGGTAAGGATGAAGAGAGATATGCAAATCTGGTTCGCAAGCTTGGTCTGCGCAAGTAAGACAGTTTAGCTATCAGTCTCCTATTAGTTTGATTACAGAGCCGGAATTGCATGTTCCGGTTTTTTTGTTTCTTCAGCAGTTCATTTTCTTTTCTGACGACGATTCAGTCTGTCCATTTTTCTGCTTTGTATTTTCAGACTGCTGATATGGCACCTGGCTTAAAAACGGATCCGCCTTCTCTTCGAACTCCGGATTTATATGACAGAGGGATCCTCTGTTTCGGGATCCCGTTTACCTGATTTTGACTTTCCTCATTCTTTTGACAAAATCTTATCTTTTTTTGTTCTTATAGTTTCACGTTGTTTTTAATTTCATCTATAATTACTCTGTTTTAATGTACGTAAAGAATATAAAGGAATTTTTAAAGTGGATCCTAAGGTAAAAAAATTTAAATACGGTCAGCATACCGTAACTCTTGAGACTGGTGTAATCGGAAAGCAGGCAAATGCTGCAGTTATGGCAAGCATGGATGATACATCCGTTTTTGTAACTGTGGTAGGAGTAAAGGATGAGCCTGATGAGGAACGTGACTTTTTCCC
>CADBNP010000149.1 GCA_902796095.1 uncultured Aeromonadales bacterium
CAATTAGAAAGCTGAAACAGTGGAAATTAAACAGATAAAAGAATATAATCCGTTGGAGTGCACCTGTAGCCCAATGGATAAGGCGTCGCCCTCCGGAGGTGAAGATTGTGGGTTCGACCCCCGCCAGGTGCGCCATCATGCTTCCGGAGAATATCAGTAAATCGTGTGCTGTGTCTCCTGATATCTGCGAAACAGTTCAAGACATCTGCGTCTGCAGGATTCCCTCATTCTGACAATTTCACATGAGCCGTTCAGCTGCTCATAAAAAGTCTGATCTCTGAAACCTATATCTGCAGTGTCGTGCGAGTTGCATCCGTAATAAACATCTCCAATGTTGGCCCACATGATTGCTCCAAGACACATCGGACACGGTTCGGCAGTAGTATAAATAGAGCATCCGCTTAAATCGTGAGTTCCAAGACTGCGGCATGCATCACGGATAGCCTCCATCTCACCGTGGCATGTGGGATCGTGATTCAAAATGACCCTGTTGTGTCCGCGTCCTATTATTTTGCCGTCACGAACCACAACGCTTCCAAAGGGACCTCCATGTCCGCTGGCTATACCTTTTTCCGCCTCTTCTATCGCGGCATTCATAAATTCATTAGGCATTCTTAACATTCCCTTTAGATTTATCCCTGTGCCGGTCTGTTACGCATCTCCTGAAAATCAACCTGCCACACTGATTTACGGCAAAACAGGATTACGCCGGTCAAACTCGACCAAAACATCAGCCGGGTATGCCATGCAGGCTTTTCAAAACAACATAACAGATATTTCCTCACATCGAGTAACGAATTAATACTTCCTGGTTTATTTCTGTACCAGAAGATTCTTTTCCTGAAGAAAAGATCTCAAATCATCCAGATATTTTCCTTCGTCAATAAATGTGAAACTGTCGGAAAGATCCTTTCCGAGAGGTATCAGCCCAACAGAAGGATTGCTGTTAACATACTCATACCCGTAAACAACAGCTTTCATTTCTTCTGTATAAGTATCATCAATTGCCAGACTCATAACATCAATGAAAGACTGGTCAAACTTCCATTTTTCCAGGATCATTCTTCCAAGCTGGCAGCGAAGGTGTTTTTTCCAGTCTTCAACCACATCTGCCTCGATTGAAATCTGAGAAACTCTCTCAATGGCATCAAGTTCTGAATAAATCGGCAAAAAACCTATATTCAGAAAAATGGTCGCCAGAGAAATGTAATCGCCAACCGCACGTGGAAGTTCACCTTGTATCAGCCGGTAAACAGTAAGAGAATATCGGCAGATATGCCTTGATCTGTTATAGTCATCCCTGCACATACTGTGAAGAAGTTTGGAATGAAAGTTATAGCCCTGAAGAATAGACATGGCCAGAACAAGATTGACAGTTCCATTCAGTCCTATCCTGTTGATTGCTGTAAACAGAGAGGTAATTTTACATCCGGGATGACTGTACCTCATAGTCTGGGCAAGTCTTATGAGCTGAGCGGAAACACTTGCATCATGACCGATAAGAACGGCCAGATCGTTCATCGTAGATTTTGGATCTGCTGCCAGCATGCGAAGCTTGGCTGCATTATCGGGAAGACTGGGAAGAGAAATCTTTCCTGTTTTAAGTTTTTCCCTGATAGTAGAACCTATATCCTGCATAAAATCACCCGTACTCTCAAAACAAAAATCTTATTTAATTTCCAAAATCACCAGAACTGTGCATAATCTTATGAACAATCCGAAATCTTTTTTTAACGAGCGTAAAAAACTAATCAAAAAATCAGACTGAACAAACTTTTACTAAGTTGAAGTCTATTATATGTACTGAATTTATACTATTATTTACTTTTGTAATTTCAGTGTCCTTTTATAATTATTCTGCAGTTGATAATAAAATTAAAAATCAGAAATACAACTGTTTCAAATTCTTTTATTTTTTATCTATAACAATATTATATAAGATCCTGGTAATAAAAACTGTTATTCACGTTCAAAATACAATGCCCATGCATGAAAGACATAGCTCAGAAAAACAAAAAAGCGCCTACGAATCGGCGGTAACAATCGGAAAATGAAATATCAACAGTGACGGAATATGTGCAGATACAGTTATTCCGGAAACGCTCCGGATATTTTACCTGCATACGCAACATCAGGCTGATTTATCCGGTCAAACTGAAAAACCCCGGAACTGTCCGGGGTTTTTTATCCATAGTTGTAAATTTATAAACTATCTCATCGCCTTCCAGGCATTAATCAGACCGTTGGTAGATGAATCATGCGACTGAACTGCCGAATCATCCTGAAGTTCCTTGAGGATCTTGCCGGCCAGCTGTTTGCCGAGCTCAACACCCCACTGATCGAAGCTGTAGATATTCCAAATTGCACCCTGAACAAAAATCTTATGTTCATACATGGCTACAAGAGCACCCAGTGTTCTTGGAGTAAGTTTCTTGAACAGAATGGAGTTGGTCGGACGGTTGCCTTCAAATACCTTGAAAGGAACGAGATCTGCAACTTCTTCAAGAGTCTTGCCCTTGGCCAGGAACTCCTGTTCCACCTGATCCTTAGTCTTGCCGAAGGCCAGGGCTTCAGTCTGAGCAAAGAAATTGGCCAGAAGCTTCTGATGATGATCACCCACCGGATTGTGAGACTGAGCGGGTGCAAGGAAATCACAAGGTATAATCTTTGTTCCCTGATGGATCAGCTGATAAAAGGCATGCTGACCGTTGGTTCCCGGCTCGCCCCAGATGATAGGACCGGTCTGATAATTTACAACCTTGCCGTTGCGATCCACATATTTTCCGTTAGACTCCATATTGCCCTGCTGGAAATAAGCAGGGAATCTGTGCATGTACTGATCGTATGGCAGAATTGCCTCTGACTCAAAACCGTAGAAGTTGTTATACCAGATGCCGATAAGAGCAAGAATGACAGGTATGTTCTGTTCAAGCTTGGCTGTTGAGAAATGAACATCCATATCAAAGGCACCGGTCAGAAGTTCTTCAAAATTCTCAAAACCGATGGAAAGTGCAATTGAAAGCCCTATGGCAGACCAGGATGAATAACGACCGCCCACCCAGTTCCAGAATTCAAACATATTGTCCGTATCAATACCGAAAGCGGCAACTCCTTCAGCATTTGTGGACAGAGCAACAAAATGCTTTGCTATATTAGACGGATCCTGAGCCGCCTTCAGGAACCAGTCCCTTGCTGTATACGCATTGGTCATTGTTTCCTGGGTTGTAAATGTCTTTGATGCAATAAGGAATATTGTTGTTTCAGGATCACATTTCTTTAATGTTTCACAGATATGTGTGCCGTCAATATTTGATACGAAATATGAAGTAAGGCGCTTCTTATAAGGACGAAGTGCCTCGGACATCATCACAGGACCCAGATCAGATCCGCCGATACCAATATTAACAACAGTTTCAATCTGCTTTCCGGTGTAGCCCTTCCATTCACCGCCGATAACCTTTTCACAGAAGCCCTTCATTTTCTGGAGAACTGCATTAACGTCGTCCATAACATTCTTGCCATCAACAAAAATTTCGCGCTTTGATCTGTTGCGCAGTGCAGTATGAAGAACGGCACGATTCTCGGTGCGGTTAATCTTTTCACCAGAAAACATGGAGTCGATTGCCTCGTTCAATTTGGTTTCCCTTGCCAGATCGAACAGCAGCTTCATAGTTTCTTCATCTATGATGTTCTTAGAATAATCAATCAAAATTTCTTCCTGAGGGAATGTCACTGAAAACTTGTTGAAACGCTGAGGATCTCTGGAGAAAAGTTCCTTGATGGTACGATTCTTATTCTTGTTGAAATGATCCTGAAGAGCTTTCCAGGCATTAGTTGTTATAGGATTGATATTTTGCATAAAAACTTCCCAATTTCACAAAGAAAAAACCAAATTAACTGATGTAGCATTCTATCATTTTTGTGAATTTTTTTGTAAAAATAACCATCTGGCATACGTCGCATGATCGTGTCACAGTCACACAGGGAATACATCATCAAATTTAGTCTAAATATTAGGGCGGCAATATGGTAAAATCAAAACAGTGTGTATGTAAACGAACATGCCAGAAAATATACTGCAACCCAGTTCAGACATAAACGGTTTCAGATAATCACAACAGCCTGAAACTGGGTGTTTGTAGCATATGAATCGAATAAACTTTTAGAATTATTAGGAGTTTTTATGGCTAATTATTTCAATACGTTAAGCCTTCACAATCAACTCGACCAGTTAGGCCGTTGCCGTTTCATGTCACGTGATGAATTCACCGACGGATGCAATTTTCTGAAAGGAAAAAAAATAGTTATTGTCGGATGCGGTGCCCAGGGTCTCAACCAGGGTCTTAATATGCGCGATTCTGGTCTTGATGTTTCTTACGCTCTTCGCAAGGAAGCTATCGAGCAGAAGAGAAAGTCATACGTTCAGGCAACTGAAAACGGATTCAAGGTAGGAACCTATGAGGAACTCATACCTACAGCCGATCTGGTTATCAATCTGACTCCGGATAAGCAGCATTCAAAGGTTGTTGAAGCTGTAATGCCTCTTATGAAGGAAGGTTCAGCACTCGGCTATTCCCACGGCTTCAACATTGTTGAAGTAGGTCAGCAGATTCGTCCTGATATAACAGTTGTCATGTCAGCTCCAAAATGCCCTGGTACCGAGGTTCGTCACGAATATCAGCGCGGTTTCGGTGTTCCTACACTCATCGCCGTACACCCTGCAAACGATCCTAAGGGTGAAGGTATGGCCATCGCCAAGGCATGGTGTGCTGCAACCGGAGGTCACAAGGCTGGCGTTCTTGAATCTTCATTCGTAGCTGAAGTCAAGTCAGACCTCATGGGCGAGCAGACAATTCTCTGCGGCATGCTTCAGACTGCATCTCTTCTCTGCTTTGACAAAATGGTTGAACTTGGAGTTGATCCTTCATTCGCCTGCAAGCTTCTCCAGTTCGGATGGGAAACACAGGGTGAGGCTCTTAAGTTCGGTGGTGTAACCAACATGATGGACAGACTGTCAAATCCTGCAAAGATCAGAGCTTACTACCTCGCTGAAGAGTTAAAGAAAATCATGCGTCCTCTCTACCAGGAGCACATGGATAACATAATGAGCGGAAAATTCTCTACTACCATGATGGCTGACTGGGATAAGGGTGATCCAGATCTTCTCGGCTGGAGAAAAGCAACCGGAGAAACAGCTTTTGAAAAGGCTGAGTGCACTTCTGACACCATCACCGAGCAGGAATACTTTGACAAGGGTATTCTGATGGTTGCCATGGCTGCCGCAGGTGTTGAACTTGCATTCGAAACCATGACTACATCAGGAATCAAGCCTGAATCAGCATACTATGAGTCACTTCATGAGCTGCCGCTGATTGAAAACACTATCGCACGCAAGCGTCTTTATGAAATGAACGTTGTTATTTCAGATACAGCAGAATATGGAAACTATCTGTTCTCCAACAAGTGTGTACCTCTTCTGAAGGACTTCATGAAGAAGATCACTCTGGAGGATATCGGTGGCGGTCTCAAGGAGCCTAATGCTTCTGTAGATAACGAGACTCTGGTTGAAGTTAACGCAGCAATCAGAAATCATCCGATTGAAGTTGTTGGCAAGAAGCTTCGCGGTTACATGACCGACATGAAGAGAATTGCCGTAGGCGGTGCAAAATAATCTCCTGTAATTAAACATTTAACCCAAAAGCTCCGGATTAACTGGAGCTTTTTTGCATTATGGCATCAAGGACAAAAGAATGTTTTCAGAAAAAATGTACAAACTCGGTTCAAACCGTTCCGTTATCAGAGAACTGTTTGAATACGGAAAAAAGAGAAAGGCTGAAGTCGGGGAAGAGAATGTTTTTGATTTCAGTATAGGCAACCCGAGTGTTCCATCACCGGACATTGTAAAAGAAACGCTGATCAGGATTTTATCAGAGGAAGAGCCTACAGCCGTGCACGGATATACATCTGCACAGGGAGATCCGGGGGTAAGAAAAGCCATCGCGGAAAACCTTAATGAAAGATTCGGTACAACATTTTCTGCCGATAATTTCTATATGACATGCGGAGCTGCCGCCTCACTGACAATCTCTGTCAGAGCCATCATTACGCCACAGGCCGACGAAATCATCACCTTTGCTCCGTTCTTTACAGAATACCGCGTTTTTGTGGAATCTCAGGGAGGAAAACTTGTTGTAGTTCCGCCAAAGGAACCTGATTTTCAGATTGATTTTGCAGAACTGGAAAAACGCATTACATCAAAGACTGCAGCCATCATCATCAACTCGCCAAACAATCCAAGCGGCGTCATTTATTCCAAAGAAACAATAGAGGGACTATCCTCTCTGCTGGAAGCAAAGGAGAAGGAATACGGAAGAGAAATCTATATTATTTCCGATGAGCCATACAGAGAAATAAGCTACGATTCAAAAGTTCCTCCTTTTGTTACCAAGTACTACAGAAATACCATTGTATGCTATTCATACAGCAAATCACTTTCTCTGCCAGGCGAACGTATTGGCTACATTCTGGTTTCAAACGAAATGAATGACTGGAAGAAAATGTACGCCGCCGTATGCGGAGCCGGCAGAGCCCTCGGATTTATCTGTGCACCAAGTCTTTTCCAGAAGCTGATTACCCATACTGCCGGACTGACTTCCGATCTCAGTGTATATGCCAAAAACAGAGATCTTCTTTATAACGGACTGACAAAACTCGGATTTAAATGTGTCTATCCTGACGGAGCCTTCTACCTGTTCATGAAAACAAGTGAACCGGATACGAATGCCTTCTGCCAGAAAGCAAGGAAATACGATCTTCTTCTGGTACCTGCGGATGATTTCGGATGTCCAGGCTATGTTCGTATAGCCTACTGCGTCAGTACCGATATGATCCAGCGATCAATGAAGGCTTTTGCTGAACTTGCAGCTGAGTACAATCAATAAAAAAGAGTTTTTTCAGACACACCCGAAGCAGCAGTGCTCCGGGTTTATTATCAGATTAAATACCAAACCGTTAAGTCAGTGTTTTTACAAACTGGCGGTTAAGAAACAGATTGAAAGGAAGATCGAAAAATTGTGGAAAATCACTCAAAATGATTAAACGCAGGTTTTATCCCCTTCAATCAGAGCATCATAAACTCATATCTCCATCAAAATTTAACTCTCTCCCCCTTTCATGCCAGCTTGTATGTTTATCCTTACTGAAGACAAAGTCCAAAACACTGATTAACTGACTGAAAAGAGATACTGTTATTTTGCACCGTCGCAAAATATTTTCTGAATAAAGGATCTAGAATGACAACAGGGTTTCTTTAACCAGTAAGGAACTGTCGGCAGCAGAATAAAATCTGATTATATTTCATCCATACTGTTTTCTCAGATTATGATCTGATTTTGATGCAGTTACGACGTTCTTAAAATTTCCCACACCAGAAAGGAACAAAAAATGCTGATAGCAGAATTTATATTTATGCTGCTGATGCTATACATTGGCAGCAGATACGGTGGCATAGGACTTGGCCTTGTTTCAGGAATCGGTCTTGCAATAGAAGTTTTTGTATTTCGTATGCCTCCCGGAAGTCCTCCCGTTGATGTCATGCTTATTATAATTGCGGTAGTCGGATGCGCTGCTGTACTGGAGGCTGCAGGAGGTCTCAAATTTATGCTTCAGATTGCAGAAAAGATACTGCGAAAACATCCAAAAAGAATTACATTCCTGGGACCTCTGGTAACATACTCTTTGAGCGTTATGCTTGGAACCGGTCATGCTGTTTACACAATTATGCCGATAATCGGTGATATAGCACTCAAAAACAAAATCCGTCCCGAGCGTCCGATGGCAGCAGCTTCTGTAGCTTCCCAACTTGCACTCACCGGTTCACCGATATCAGCCGTTACCGCCTGCTATCTGGGAAAGGATGTACTGCAGATTCCGGGACTTGAGAATCTGAGTCTGATGGGGATCCTGATGGTAACCATTCCTGCAACCCTGCTTGGAGTAATTGCAATGTCAATATATTCCAATTTCCGCGGCAAGGAACTGGATGACGATCCCGAGTTTCAGGAGCGTCTGAAAAATCCTGAATTTCAGGCTCAAATCAATGCGACTTCAAAGACCACTCTCAACGAAAACTTACCATTCGGAGCAAAACTTTCTGTTGCAATGTTCCTTTTATCAATTCTGATCATTGTAGCAATAGCGGCATTTCCATCAATCAGAACTATTGGAGAAGGAGCCAAGCCAATTTCCATGGGTGTTATAATTCAGATGATAATGCTCGCCTTTGGTGCTGTTGTATTGATTGTATCCAAAACCCCGGCATCTGCAGTACCAAAGGGTGTTGTTTTCAAATCCGGTATGACCGCATGTATAGCAATTTTCGGCATAGCTTGGATGTCTGACACGTATTTCAAGTTCGCCATGCCATCATTTGAAAGTGCCGTAAAAGGAATGGTTACCGAATACCCGTGGACATTCGCCTTTGCTCTTTTTGCCGTTTCCGTCGTTGTTAACTCTCAGGCAGCAACAGCAAAAATTCTGCTGCCGCTTGCAGCTGGTCTGGGACTTCCTGCACATACAGTTATAGGACTTATGCCGGCAACATATGCATATTTCTTTATTCCAAACTATCCTTCAGACATAGCAACGGTAAACTTTGATACTTCAGGAACAACAAAAATCGGAAAATGGTACTTCAACCATTCGTTCATGGTACCAGGTCTCATTGGCGTAACAACAGCCTGTCTTGTAGGCCTGGGAATAGCCAGAATAACTCTTAGTTGACATAAATAATTTCTCATTGCGACAACTGTTAAACAGCTGTCGTTTTTTCATGCTGATTCACCTTATGTCCTGCCGTTCATTTGAAAATCATGAAAATTGGTTAAATGGGACAGACTATTGTTTTTTTAATATACCCTGAGTGAATTATTCCAGTTTTTCAATCTGGTTCTTTTCTCCAGTATCTCCTTGTCATGTAATTTCCGGAACCTCAGATTGACCACCACTTACAAATTTTCCGATAAATGATTAAACGATTTTTCTATGCTAAAATTACGAAAGTTGGAAAATAACCGTTATCCTTCAAAATCTGTTTTGGCAAACTGTTAAAAACTGTACAAAAGCCTCTTTGTTGAGAAAATACCTGATGATGTCCTTTAATAATATTAAAAGTTTTATTCTTCGTCTTATCGGCTGTCTGGCGGTAGTCGCTATAATCGGCGGAATCTGCTATACACTGAGAACAGCAATTGTCGACTACGAACCTATAGAAATTTCTATGAAAGCTCTGTTTCCTCAGGAACAGAATATAAAGATTTACTATACATCTAATTCATATGATGATTTCACAAGAAACAATATGCAGGAATGCCATGTAAACAGAGCGGAGGAAATATCTCTCATAAAATGTCAGCTGATAAAGATCAGCAATATTACCAAACTGAAATTTGAGTTTTCTCCAAATACTGACACAGTACAGATTTCAGACATAACAGTGTCCGGTAACACTCAGTCTGCAATCCTTGATGACATGACTAAATTCAAAATCGAAAACACATATCAGGAATCTGTCACTGATAAAATTATACGGTTTAAGAGCAATAAGCTGGATCCTTCATTGACCTACACAAAGGACATAGATGTGCATTCTTCAGGAAGTGTATGGTTTTTCCCTGTAAATATGTATACGTGCTCTGTGCTTGCACTATTTGTTTTTGCAGGATTCTGGTGGCTTCTGGCTGTTATTTCAGTTATCAACAAGGATATCGAGAATTCCCTGATTAAGAAGGAGACTGATTAATGTATGATACTGAACACATAAATGAATACGACGACTGGATAAGTAAAAGTCAGCTTAAAAGAGAATCCAAGGAACTCCATGCTTTGGGTGTAGAAATAACAAAACTTTCAGAATCAGAATTTGAAAGACTGGATTTTACAGATCATGATACTTTTCGCAATGAACTTGTTTTTGCAAGGAAAATTATCAACAACTCTCAGCATGAACCATACAGAAGGCAGATGCTTCATATAGAAAGACTTCTCAGAAACATGGATGAAGAATTTGTTGAGAAAACAAGAAATGCGGTAGATGCCATAAGAAACAAAAAAGTTGTCGGTAACGCCTCCTTTCACCGTCTGGAAAAAATGCGTGACAGTCTGCTGGGAGAAAATTCAAAAGAAGCACTTGATCAGATTGTTGCAGAAAACAATGAAATTGACAGGAATAAACTGAGAACGCTCATAAAAAAAGCTAAAAAGGAAATAGAGGAAGGTAAACCTCCTGCAAGCAGCAAAGAATTATTTAGGTATCTAAGAGATAACATTTCGGAGTGAAACATGATAAAAAAATTAGTTTTAGGTGTACTTTTTTCACTGGGATTTTCTGTTTCGGCTATGGGAGAAACTTTCCTTATAGATGTCAGAACTCCGGAAGAATTCGCCATCGAACATATTTCCGGTGCATTAAACGTTGAATATCAGAATGTAGCATCATGGGCTGAAAAGAACAATGTAAAAACAGATGATGACATCTACGTTTACTGTCGCTCCGGCAAGAGAGCTGAAACGGCAAAACTTTCATTAAATGAAAAAGGATATACCAAAGTCACTAATCTGGGCGGTATCGAGGATGTAAAAGCAAGCCTCGGAAGATAAAATGTAAATAACCTTTTTATGTGTTAAAAAAAGAAAAAGTGTTGAACAAAAAACAACACTTTTTTAAACATTACTTACGTAACACAAAAAATTTTATATCA